>NZ_BADX01000057.1:0-46363 GCF_000241365.1 Pseudoalteromonas sp. BSi20480
AACTAAAGTAGATATTACTGACAGAAAGACTTAAAAAATATTATCAGATATTTTCCAAATTCAGTTAGTGCGTAGAGATACGGATTAACGCCCAAATTTGCTTGGTGACAATAGCGTTTTGGACCCACCTGATTCCATGCCGAACTCAGTAGTGAAACGAAACAGCGCCGATGATAGTGTAGCATTTGTTATGTGAAAGTAGGACATTACCAGGCTTCAAATTGTAGAAAGCCGCTTTAGAAATGAAGCGGCTTTTTTACGTCTGCAGAAAAGTAATCTTCAGCATTCCCTTCTCTAAAGCGTCACGTCTCCTAAGCGAAGCGCCTCTTTGTGAACAGTGTTTTGGCTATTCAATACACTGGCCTATGGTAGGCAACATTTCACTGTGACTCTCTACCGCTGTGGGCACCATGACATTAACAGGCTCAAATAATAGAGACCTATTACAGCAGTGTGACGGTTTTTTACTTTCTTGGATAAAATAAAGAACCAAACTAATATCATCTCCATCAAAAATGCCAACCAACGTAAGGTTAAGTCAATTCTATCCCGTGTCTAGATCATAAACTTTTTACCTTTGACTACTGAGTTTTGTAATCTACTTTATTCTTTACATCTCTTCTCATTTTGTTGCAATTTCATTCTTGGCTTACTAAGTGACCTGTGTAAGACTAGCTGTGTTAATTTAGTAAATCAGGTGACATGAATGTCGAATAGTAAAGTTTGGAAACTTATAAGCCTGTTTTGTTTGTTTACGGTGCTTATGGGTTGTCAATCTAAAGAAGAGCAGCTACAACAAACAATTCAAGAGTCTATAAAAAAAGCGGATGCTGAGCTATCACAGCTAGGTAGTGCGCTAGATAATGGCAGTATACGCAATGCAGTGTTACTTAAAGAGTATGGTGCGCTTTTAAAAAAACAACAGCCAGAGCTTTCAAATGTTGTTGATGTAATTACTTTAGATGCTTCGCGCCAAGGTGCACTTTATAGTGGTTTATTACAGCGACTTAAAGAGACTAAAAGTACTTACTTAATCCCCCCTTACGAAGATACGTTGCACAGCATCGATCTTTTACGTGAAGCTGCAAAACCTTCACTGTTCTCTGACGCTTTAACTGATCCAATCAATATGCTTGCTGATATGTCAAAAGGATCGCTAGCTCGCGTTGGTGCTATTAGCCAACAAGCCGAGGGTGAAGGGGTAGGTAACCAGATGGTGGGTAACCCCAACTACGGTAACTGGCAAACAAATAGCAGTGGCATCAGCTTTTGGCAATGGTACGGCATGTACCGTATTTTAGGGGATGTATTTGACAGGGTTGAATACGGAAGCTGGAGTAAACGCCGTAAGTACAGCTATTACAACGATTATGGTCGTTATCGCTACTCAAGCCCTAAACAAATTAAAACACAAAGCGCGCTAGAGACACGTACACGTCAAACATATCAACGCCAAGGTAAGCAGTTCACAAGCCCGTATGCGAGTAAAAAGACTGGTGCATCAGGGTTAAGTCGAAGTAGCTATACACCGCCTAAGAGTCGCAGCAGTTACTCACGTTCAAGTAGCTATAGCAATAGCTCTGGTTCAGTTCGTGACAGTGGAAGCAGAACCTCTCGTGGCGTGAGCCGTGGTAAGTAAAGAATAAAGTTGGAGTTAGAATAATATGTATGAATTTAATGGAATAACTACGTGGTCGCTGCAAGCTTTAGCGATAGACTTTGCAATAATTGTGCTGCTATTTGTTAGCCTTAAATATATAAAAGGCTGGGTTTCAAATTTACATGCCAATGACGAAATAACAGAGCGTGATAATTTTGCCTTTGGTATTAGTTTTGCCGCTGGTTTGGTTGCGCTGGCTATCGTATTAACCGGTGTAAGCAGTGGTGCATTTGCTGCAACTCTTCAGCAAGAAGCACTGCAAATGCTTGGCTATGGTGCGCTTGCCATTGTGTTAATTAAGCTTGGTCACTTTTTTCAAGACAAAGTTGCACTGCGTAAAGTGAGCCTACATGATGAAATTGTTAAAGGTAATGTGACTGCTTCTATCATTGATTTTGGCCATGTAGTGAGTGTGGCAATTGTCATTCGTTCAGCACTGTTATGGGTAGCTACAGAGGGATGGCATGGTTTACCGATTGTCATTGCTGCCTTTGTTATTGGTAGCATCGTGCTGTTATTTGTGAGCCAGTACCGAGTTATGTTATTTAAACGCACAAATAAAAATGGTGACTGTCTTCAACAAGCTATTATTGATGATAACTTAGCTGTTGGTATTCGTTACGCTGGTTATTTAGTGGGTAGTGCATTAGCAATCACAGCGGCAACAGGTGTTGCACCGTATGCTGCAGATAATATTAATGCTAGCCTATTATATTGGGCTGTTAGTGCAGTAGTGAGCCTAGTTGCGTTTATTATTTTACACTTAGTGACCATTAAAATAATTTTATCGGGTTGTGATATTTCTGATGAAGTTAATCGTCAAAAAAATGTGGGTGTAGCAGCTATTTCTGCCGCTGTATCGTTTGCCGTAGGCATCACAATGGCAACCTTATTAGGCGCATAATTCGTGTCATCAACAACTCAAAGCCCAAGTAAGTCTCGCTTACTTGGGCACGATATATTACTTATCACTGTTATGGCTGTGCTCGCTGGGTGCGGCCTTATTTATGAGTACCTACTCTCTCACTATGCCGGCCGAGTACTAGGCTCTGTAGAAAGTGCTATTTACGCCATGATTGGCACCATGATAGTAGCTATGGGGCTAGGGGCTTTTTTAGCGCGTTGGTTTAAAGATGCGTTCACCGCATTTGCTTGGCTAGAAAGCATTATAGCTTTGATTGGCATGGGCTGTATTTTGGCCATAGCAAGCGTGATTGCAGTTAGTTATTCGCTTCCTCATTTGTTTTCGAGCATTTTTAACCTGCCACCAGACGTTGTACTTAATGGCTATGTATTTCAAAAGTTACAAGAATGGTCACGCTTTTTACCTTATGTATTTGGCTTAGTATTAGGACTGTTTATTGGTATGGAAATACCGCTTATAGCGCGTATTCGCCAACATGTGTACGGGCGGTTTTTAGAAAACAATGCAGGAACTATTTATGGTGCAGACTACATTGGGGCAGGTATTGGCGCAGCAATTTGGGTAAGCATAATGTTGGCTATGCCTATCATGCAAGCTGCTGCATGGACCGCTTTATTTAATATTATTGCAGGGCTTGCTTTTTTATGGCGCTACCATGCCCATGTTCGCTTTGCTAAAGCTTTGTTGGTTTGCCATATTTTACTGCTTGTGCTGTTTGGCTTTATTTTAGTGCTCGGCAGCAGTTGGATGAATAGCCTAAGCAACGTCTTATATAAAGATAAAGTTATTTATTCTCAGGCGACTAAATATCAGCATGTTGTATTAACAGAACGACTTAGCAAAAATCAACCGCAACCTATTACCGACCTATACTTAAATGGCCGCCTACAGTTCTCAAGTGTTGATGAACAAATATATCATTCAATGCTAGTTTATCCGGCTATGCTTGCCTCTAACCGACATGATAAGGTGCTAATTATTGGCGGTGGTGACGGTTTAGCATTAAGGGATGTACTAAAATGGTCGGTAAACGAAGTCACTTTAATTGATTTAGATGGACAGTTACTTAACCTATTTGGCCACGAAGACGATAAGTTTACCCCGCCCAAAGCCATCACGCAGCGATTAATAAACCTCAATAACGACTCAATGAAAGACCCCAAAGCTAACATAATCGTGGGTGATGCTTTTTTAGAGGTTGAGAAGTTACTCGATCAAAAAAAACAGTTTGACACTGTTATTATTGATTTACCTGATCCGAATCATCCTGACCTAAATAAGTTATACAGCGATTATTTTTATAATCATGTACGTCAATTACTTGCTCCTGATGGGGCTATGGCTGTGCAATCAACGTCGCCATATCATGCAAAAAAGGCGTTTCTAAGTATAGCTAAAACTGTTAAGGCTGCCGGGTTTGATTACGTGGAGCAATACCAACAAAATATTCCATCGTTTGGTCAGTGGGGGTGGACAATTGCTACCAAAATGGGTCAACCAGCCAGTGCACGAATAAATAATATAGGCGAAATGCCGGTATCGTCACGATGGATAAGTAAAAAATATTTACTAGCAAGTTTTGTATTCCCTAATCAGTATTTTGAACAAATAAATGATATTGAGGTCAATAGGTTAGGTTCTGGTCAGCTTTATGATTATTACCGTTCAGCATGGCAAATAGAGAGTGAATTGTATAAAAACTAACAAAACATGGTTGACATAATATGTCTACCGTGCGAATCTTAACTCAGACATAATATGTCAAACAACACAAAGGCAGAGACATGGAATTAAACGAACTTTCAATAAAATTAGCCTCTTTTGAAACTGAAGGCGCTAACTTTGAGTCTTTCTTGATTGCCAATCCAGGTGAGCAAGATGTTTTACAAGTCATTGTTGATGGAAATGATGAACTTCCAATTTTTGTTACGCAAACTCAAGAGCAGTTGTTATGTATTAGCTACTTGTTTGGCGAAGACGAAGTGAAAAGTGAATTACGCAACGAGTTAAACGAAACATTGTTACGTTTAAACGTGCCAATTCCACTAAGTGCATTTGCTAAAATCGATAATAAATACGCGATTTTTGGTGCACTGTCGGTAAACTCATCATTAGATGATGTTACCCACGAACTAGTGACATTAGCTGACAACGCGATTGATGCACTAGAAGCCGTGACCTTGTATTTAAACGATTAGTAACTAGTTAGTGGAGTTAAGATTATGAGTATTTTAAAAAATTAATTTACAGCAGTACGTGGTGGCGCTCGTGAAGCGGGCGAAGCAATTGTAGATGCAAATGGTATCCGTATTTTTGAACAAGAAATCGCTGATGCACAAAATGCACTTCACCGTGCTAAAAAAAGCCTGACCGAAGTAATGGCTAAAGAAATGCAAACTAAGCGAAAAATTAGCGCTGTAGATGCATCAATTGCTGAACACGAAGCGTATGCAGGCCAAGCACTTGAAAAAGGTAACGAAGCCTTAGCATTAGAAATTGCAGAAAAAATTGGTGACTTTGAAGCTGAAAAAGCTGAAAACGAGCAAGTATTAGCAGGTTTTAGCAACCACATTGTAACGCTTAAGCAGCAAGTTAAAGACGCTGAAAAGTCGATTAAAGAAAATCAACGTCAGCTTACTATGGTTAAAACCACAGAAAGCGTACAGCAAGCAACAATGGCTGTTAACAGTACGCTTAATACGAATAGCTCTTCGATGACCTCAGCTCGACAATCACTAGAGCGTATTAAACAGCGTCAACAAGACCGTAGCGATCAGTTAGGTGCTGCAAAAGAGCTTGAGTCAGAAGTTAATGGCGACGATTTAAAAGCGAAAATGGCTGAAGCAGGCATTGGTGACACAAGTCCAAAAAGTGCCGATATTTTAGCGCGCATTAAAGCCAAGCAAAACGGCTAATAGTTCGTACATTTATAATAAAAGGTAATTAAGCGTCGCTTAGTTACCTTTTTTGCTTAAGGGATGCTTTATTATGTTTAATTTTTTCAAATCTAAAAAAGAGCCAGAACGTCAGCTTAACCATGCAAGTGAGCTTAAAAAAGGTGACATGTTTACCGTTATAGATTCGTTTGCTTATCCGTCGTGGTTAAAAGGACAAACATTGCGTGTTATTGATGTGCAAACTTATCAATATCAGCACAGTAGTGATACTGAGTTTGTGCTTGAGACAAACAGTGGTCAAGTTGTGTTTTTACAAATAGCACAAGAAGACGGCGAGCAGTGGGCTAATTTTTCGATAAAAGTTCAACGAGATGAAGTAGACGATATTTTCACATTAGATGAATTTGCTCGTATTTTTGATGAAGAGTCGTTAACGCATATTGCAGTTAAAAATACTCCTGAGCGTTTTATGCAGTTTTTGGCTAAAAGTTACCAACAAACTGAATCGCCGTTTGTTTGTTATTTTCATAATAAAGACTTTCGTGGTCAAAGCCTACCTCGCTATGAGCAAGACGGTGGTGAGCCATGTGAAATGATATGTTTAGAATCGCCTGATGAAGGGCATAGTCTAAATATTGAAATTTGGGATGGCGGCGAAACCGAAGTGTCATTAACACTTACGCGTCCAATTACCGATATAGTGGATTTATTTCCTGGAGACGCGAAGTGAGTGATGCTAAAGATAAGTGGTTGCGCCAAGAGCAAGCTGTACGTGCAACACAAATGGCATTTGATTTGAGTAGCGATGTTCAAAAGCAAATAAAAAAGCAAGCAATTGACCAAGAGCTCACGCCATCCGATATGATCCGCAAAATACTTGGCTTAGATGTTAAGTCTAAAAAGACTCGACAGCGCTTATCGTTCAATTTGAATGATGATGAGATAGCGCAACTAGCGAGCCGCTTTGATGTACCAAGCGAAGATAAGCGCGCGGTAAAGCAACAAGTAGCAGAGCTTTTAATTGCGCATACTAAAAAAGCTAAGTAGTTGACCTAAATCCTGGCTTATAAAAGTATGTTAAGTAGTTATTTTAGCTAAATAATAAGATTAAATGGATGGGTACTTCAATGTACTTTTAAATCATTTATCAAAAGCTAATAAATTGAAAAGCAGTGCTTTTGCGTTCTTTGTATTAAGCCCTTACACTAAAGGTAACAACTATAAAGAAGTACTGCTTTGAATATTATACTGATTACTTACCTAATTATTTTTGCTTTATTTGGTACTGCAGCAAGTTATTTTGTGCGTTTTATATATGCATACTGGGTACTAAAAACCATGCCAATGAAGTACATACTAAAAGCAGGGATATGTGTGCTGCTAGTCGTGGTTATTTCAGCGCTTATTCCGTACTTAAGTCAATAACGCTGAAATAGTACTTAATACTTTATTTATTACTTAATATCTATTGATTGGCATTGCTGGTTAATACACAGCGATTGTACTTCAATAACCGGTAAGCAATCGGTTAGTGATTGTTGCTCATTTTGATTTTTTTCTTGTTCGGTGATTTGCTTTGCAATGCTTTCTGCTTGCTCTTGAGGGGTATTTAGCGTTGAATAAACAGCATATTTACTCGGCCCGCCACATGCTCGCGCCCCTACTTCAAGTACCTTACACTGAAAGCTTGCTGTACAGCCATTGTTATCAACAATATTGGCAAGTTGGCTATTTAAAGCCGACAAGCTCTGCCCTTGATCGCTATTTACAGATGCTGTTGTTGAGCAACCGCTGAGTAAAAAAATGCTAGCAGCAACACTAAAAATTGATAATTTAACTGTCAATGTCAAACCACTCATATTGTTATCCTTAAAATACACTTACCGCTGAGCCTTCAAGTTTAACACATTTATTTTCAACACACTGAGTGCTTGGTGTTGTTAAATGCTGGCAAATACTCATCATTCCTTTTTGCGCATTAAAATTACTTTCAAGCTCGGTGATTGTTTTGCTCAGTGTTTTTACTTGCTCGTCTTTTGCTGTTTTGGTTGAATAAACTTCAAAGCTACTAGGGCCACCACAGGCGCGACTACCTACTGCAATAACTTTACATTGCATACTTGTATCGCAGCTAGTGTCAGCAATAAGCGTGTTTAATTGGGTTTTAGCTGTCGTAATATTTTCAACCGATACCGCTTTAACACTTGAGTTTGAAAGTTCCTCAACATCACTTTTTGTTTGAGTGGTTTCTTTTAGTGTTTGTTGTTGTGGTTTTATTACTTCAGCAGTGGTTACTGATTCTTTTTCTGCTGGTGTTTTATCTAAACACGCACTTAAACAAAGGGGTAAAACAAGAGCTAATAATACAGGGCGCATAAGATACCTTGATAGTGATGAATAATTCATCACTATCATACACGGTGCATTTTTTACGGCAATAAAAACTCTATAATCAAGTAATTAAAGCCGTATTTAAGGCTTTTTAAAAACTACAAGCCACCTTGTGTGAGCTTAGTCGGGTTGAGCAGTTTTTCGAGCTCTTCACGTGGTAAGTCAGTTTCTTGTTCGGCAACATCAATAATAGGACGGGCTTCTTTATAGGCTTGCTTGGCTATTTTGGCTGCTTTTTCGTAACCGATCACCGGATTAAGTGCAGTCACTAAAATAGGGTTTTTAGCAAGAGCGCGGTCAATGTTAGCCTGATTTACGATAAATGTGGCTATGGCTTTTTCTGCCAAAGCTTGGGCGCTGTTTGTTAGTAGCTCTATGCTTTGCAAAATATTATAGGCAATAACGGGCAGCATAACATTTAGTTCAAAGTTACCAGATTGACCAGCAACGGTAATTGTAGCGTCGTTACCAATCACTTGTGCGCTAACCATCGCAGCGGCTTCTGGTATGACTGGGTTTACTTTACCCGGCATAATAGATGAGCCAGGTTGTAGGGCTTCAAGTTCTATTTCGCCTAAACCTGCAAGAGGGCCTGAGTTCATCCAGCGTAAGTCGTTCGCTATTTTCATTTGTGCTACAGCGAGTACTTTTAATTGCCCAGACAGTGCAACAATGGCATCTTGTGAACCAATATTATAAAAAAAGTTTTTGCTTGGCGAAAACTGGATCCCCACGTTTTTAGTTAGGTTAGTGCAAAATAAGTCTGCAAACTTTGGGTCGGCATTAATACCGGTACCAACAGCTGTACCACCTTGAGCAAGCTCACACACTGGCTCTAAGCTATGGCGAATGCCTGAAGCCGCGTTGTTTACTTGCGATTGCCATGCATTAAGGGTTTGCTCGAATGTAACAGGCATCGCGTCCATTAAGTGAGTGCGACCTGTTTTAACAATAGCGCCTACCTCGCTCTTTTTATTTTCTAAATGTTGCGAAAGGTTTTCAAGAGCTGGCAGTAATGCTTGTTTAACGGCTAGGGCACTACTTAGTGCAATAGCCGTAGGGACTACATCGTTTGAGCTTTGGCCCATGTTTACATCATCATTAGGATGTACAAGCTCCAGTTGAGTACTGGCAAGTGTTGCTATTACTTCATTGGCGTTCATATTAGAACTAGTTCCAGATCCGGTTTGAAACACATCAACAGGAAATTGATCATGATGCTTACCATCAATAATCGCTTGGCAAGCATGCTCTATTGCAGTTGCTTTGGTTTTATTTATAAGCCCTAGCTCACAGTTACTTTGTGCTGCAGCTTGTTTTATATATGCCAGTGCCTTTATAAATTGTGCTGGCATAGCAAGGGCGCTAATAGCAAAGTTATTAACAGCGCGCTGTGTTTGTGCTTGATATAAAGCGTTAACAGGTACTTTTAATTCGCCCATACTGTCTGATTCTATTCTAAAGTTGCTCATTAATGTGCTCCTTAAAAAGGGTTGAATTCGTGACTAAGAATACGAGCTTCACGCTCAAGTAATAAAAATTTAGCACGGCTATTGTGGCTTATGTAGAAACGCTTTAATGCAAGTAATGGTTTGTGTAGCTGGTGTAGACATTGTTTGCGAATTGCATTATGAGTAAGAGGATCGCACATTTTATTTATAATTTCATGATGTGTGCGTCTAAGGTAATACTCCTGAAGTAGCGGATTATCAAGTTGTTCAAAGTTTTTAGCTACGTTGAGAGCTGCGTCTATATAATGAGCGACAAGCATTGGGGCATGCAGACCTGGTCTTTTGCAATTAAATGCAAGAGTATGTTGATAGTTATGTAAGGCGTGATTTGAAGACATAAAAAAACCGACTCAACTAATGATAATAGTTATCATTACATTTAATCGGTTTCAGTGTAAATAGTTATTATAAAAATTATTTACGGCGTGTATTTTAATTATAGCCGAGAATAAATATCTGGTCTGTTTCATGTTTAGTGATCGCCTTTTGATTATGTTTTGGATGAGAAAGTAAATCAATAACTGTTGCTCTCATATCAAGGGTTTCACTGTGATCATCGGTACTTTTATCGGTGATAGCTACTGCTGCATCAACAGCGGTATAGGGAGGCATATGCATAATTTTATCCTTTTGTGATTAGTTAATTAACCCTTAAATGGGTCAATTATTTTGCTGCATAATACATACCAATCAAGCCAGCTATATCTAACTGTATGATTATATTTAACTTAATAAATAAATCATAATTAGTCACGACAACATATTGCAAATTTGCTTTACTATTGTGCAAACATCCACAATTTTGGTGCACTCAATGACAAAGCCATTTTCACAAGCATGTGAAAACAATAAAGGGCCAATTTTAGAGCATTTAAATAGCGCGTTAAAAAACGTTAAAACAGTATTAGAAGTTGGTTCTGGAACAGGTCAGCACAGTGTGTTTTTTGCTGAAAAATTACCTTATCTACAATGGCATACAAGTGATCGTGTCATTAATCATGAAGGTATTAGGCTATGGCATAGTGAAGTGAATTTAGCTAATTTACATGCCCCTATTGAGCTTGATTTAAACCAGCCATGGCCTATCGAAAAAGTAGATGCTATATATACTGCGAATACATTTCATATTGTAAGTTGGTTATTAGTTGAACGTTTTTTTGACGGGGTTAAACGTCACTTAAATGATGAGGGGGTTGTGTGTATTTATGGTCCTTTTAAGTACAAAGGTGAATACACTAGCCAAAGTAATCAAGAGTTTTGCGCCTTTTTAACTGAGCGAGATCCTTTAAGTGGTATAAGAGACTTTGAAGCTGTTTTATTATTGGCCAAGCAAGCAGGGCTTTCGCTTATGAGCGATCATGCTATGCCTGCTAATAACCAGTTACTCGTTTTTAAACGGCAATAACGATGTGCACTGTGCTTTGTAAAGTGCAATATGCTGGCGTTCTCGAGACAGGTAATCTTCAAGTGCACTGCTAAAGTCATTGTTAACAATATGGTGGGCTGAAAAAGTAGTAACGGGTTCAAACCCTCTGGCTATTTTATGCTCCCCTTGTGCACCTGAATGAAAGCAGTCGAGTTTATGTTTAATAGCAAATTCTATCCCTTGGTAATAACATAGCTCAAAGTGAAGTGTGTCAATATTTTCGCTTGCCCCCCAGTACCTGCCGTAAAGTGTGTTTTCACCAATTAAACTGAGTGTTGCAGCGATGACTTGACCGTCTTTTTTGGCAAGCATAATAACCAGCTGCGATGCCATAAGTGCATGCAAAAGGGTAAAAAATTCACTGTTTAGATAGCCTAAATGTCCTGAGCGTTTTAAATAGGTGCGCTGATAAAATTCGCAAAACAGCTGCATTATTTCAGGTGTAATATCTGAACCCTTTAGCCATTCAATAATAATATTTTGATGTGTTATTTTAGCGCGTTCTTTTTTTAGCGATCTACGTTTACGCGAGTTTAGCGTTGTTAAAAAGTCGTCAAAAGTATCAAACCCTTTATTAAACCATTGAAATTGAACGCCCTCTCTGAGCATCGCTTGCTGCTTAGTGAGTAACGTTGCTTGTGTTTGGTCGCAAAAGTTTATATGCCAGCCAGACCATCCTTGCTCAATGCTGTGTGTGCAGAGCTGCTCTGTAATATAGTTGTATACGTCGTTGTGGTTTGTGTGATGAATGGCAATACGTTTACCTTCAATTGGGCTAAATGGCACGCCTGATAGCCATTTGGGATAGTAATGCAAACCATTTTTTTCGTATGCTTCAGCCCATGCCCAGTCAAATACATACTCACCATAAGAATGGCTTTTTACATAACCAGGTGCAAGCGCTATTAAGTGACTCCCTTCATATACAGCTAAATGATAGGGCTGCCAGCCACTTTGTTGTGTTACACATTGGCTTTGCTCTAAGGCGTATAAAAAGGCATGTTGAGTAAAAGGTTCATCACCAAAAAAAGCATGCCATTGCGCTTGGTCTATTTCATTAATATTTTTAAACCATCGATGAGAAAAGCTTTTCATGATGCCGACCTTGTAAATATTGCGTGCTTAATTGTGCGCTCTAATTTGTAATTTTATTGGCACTTATTTTACTTCTAAGCTTCAATTTATTTTTTCAGAGCTTTAAGTAGTCACGTATTAAAGTGATTTTTTACGATTCGATTAGGCTAATTGTGTTATTAAACACCACGAGTGACCATAATAACTCAGTCACGTAGCGTGATGGTAACAATTTTTTGGGTGCTATTTAGTAACTGTTTTTACAAACTGACTCAAGCACTCGGTCAGTTTTGCAAGTTCTATAGGTTTTGCTAAATGTTCGTTAAAGCCTGCTTTTTTAGCTTTAATTTTATCCTCTGGCATGGCATCAGCTGTTAGCGCAATGATGGGTAATGTGTGTTGCGATTTAAACGCTCGAATTAATTCTGTTGCTTTATAGCCATCCATAACAGGCATTTGGCAATCCATTAATACCAAATCAAAATGTTGTTCTTTGATTATATTTACAGCTTCTTCACCATTTTCAACCAAGTGAGGAATGATACCTAAAGATCCCAACATCGCTTTTATTACCATTTGATTCACAGGATTGTCTTCTGCGACCAAAATATTTAAAGACGTAATATCAATATCTTTTGATATGGCTTCTGGCTCTATATCTGGCTCTGTTGTTGTTGTTAAGTTAACGGCAAACGTAAAGGTCGACCCTTCACCCAGCTCGCTTTTTAAATTAAGTGTTGCTCCCATTAGCAAACATAGTTCTTTAGCTATTGTTAAACCAAGGCCAGTGCCACCAAATTTTCGAGAGGTTGAACTATCAGCTTGGGTAAACGCGTTAAATAAGGTGTTGTGTTGGCTTTTTTCAATGCCTATGCCAGTATCTGATACTGCAATGCTTAGTTTTACCTTATTGGCAGACACAAACTCTGTATCTATATCGAGCGTAACGCTTCCTTCGTTAGTAAATTTAATCGCATTACTACATAAGTTAAGTAGTATTTGTTCTATGCGCATTGCATCGCCTAAAAACCAGGTATCTACAGGTAAGTTACATTTGAGAATCCATTCAATGTTTTTATTTTTCGCACTTTGCTCAAACATTGTGTCAATGCGCGTTACAAGTGCTTTTGGATCAAACGCAATGGACTCTAGTATTAAATGTTGTGACTCTATTTTTGAAATATCAAGAACGTCGTTAATTAGGTTTAATAGACTGTTTGAAGAGGAGTAAATTTTTTTAATGTAGCTGAACAGCTTTTGAGCATCATCACCTTTTTTCGCAAGTGACGATAGGCCAATAATGGCATTTAATGGGGTGCGTATTTCGTGACTCATATTGGCTAAAAATTGGCTTTTAGCGCTATTGGCTAAGTCAGACTGTTTTTTGGCTTTTACCAATGAGCTTGTTCGTTCTGCAACTTGGCGGCTAAGCGCTAGTTGCTGCTGGTTAAATAGCATTAACACTACAATAATAAGTAAACACACAGCGGTTTGTAGCATAAGTAAAAATAAAGACATTTCAATGTTTTGTTGTGAAATGTAGTTTTCTTTAAGTGCTAATTTTATTACCCATTGCTGCCCTCCAAAGTTAATATTGAATGACATTAACTGGCTTTGGGTTGCTTGCTCAAAGTTTTGAGAGTCGTTACTGTAAAAGGCGGGTTCGTTGTCAAATTCAAACACATCAATAGAAAACATTTCAGATTGCTGCTGTGAAATAGCTTGTTCAATAATTTTATGGGCCAAAAATACACCGGTGGCATAACCCTTTATATTTTCATTTTGACCATAAACAGGCGCAAATAGTAGATAGGCGGGTGTTGGTGTTTTTGTTTGGACTAATTGAATGATTTTAGTGCTGATAGGTAAATATTTGATAGCTGGATTTTGCAAAGATGCTTTTCGATCTGGGTTTGAATATACATTAAAGCCAACCGCCTTTTGGTTACTTTCTAAAGGAGCTATATACTTAACAACCACTAGAGGGTCATCATCTTCGAGAGGATCACCAACAATGTTTATATTTTGCCGATAAATTGTTGACATTGTATTACTGAGTGTTTGGCGCTGCGCTTGTGTTATTTGTACATTCCAAGACAATGCTTTAATAAATGAATGCTTTTCAAGTAGTTTATTTGCTGAAGCGTAAAAGTCTTGCTCATTAAACTCAGGTGATGATTGTACTTGGCTTGCTAAGCTTTGCACGGCGATAATACTTTGATTTATATACCTGTATAAACTGTTTTCAATAACTTCAACTTCTCGCTCTGCAATTTTAATTGTATTTTTGCTGTTTTCGCGTTCGTAAATTTGTGCTGTAAACGCCACAGATATAAATAAAATAGAGCAAACTGCAATGGTTTCAAAGGCTAAGACTTTGCGTTGTCCAGGTGCTTTGGGCAGTAGCGACAATAAAAAAGGTGAGGCAATAAGTACCCCTAATATATCTCCTAACCACCAATAAATAACATGTAGCCAATGGTCCTCAATACTATAAAGTGGGTTAAAGTTACTTAACGCAAATACACCAATATTTGATGATAGTAAGCTTACTAAAACAGCAACTACAGCAATAAAATAAGCAATGTATTTTCGTTTACGAAAATACAGCGGATTTCCCAACCAATACCTTAATATTGCGGCACCGACCATAGCTTGGATAATAACGCCAAGGGCAATGTAAATGGCCTGAGTAAACGTATTGCCGACCAGCATTATTTCATGAGCTGAGTTATCGAATATATTTAAGTTAAATGCAATTGCTGCTGCAAATAAAGGCGGTATAAAACGCCACCACCATATATAACAACCAATTAAAGCAATACCTGCCGGTAGCCAGATAGGGACTATTTGCGAGTTAAATGCAAACGCAGTAAGTCCAACGCCCAGTAAGTAATAAGCGAGGGCGAATAATATGTAGAAAATAATTGATTGAGAGGTTGAGGCGAATATTTTCACATAATATCCATATATCTATGTTTCTTTTTAAGAAATATCAGTATAGCTAACAACTTTGTATTTGCCGTACTTTTATAGCGGAAGTTGCTTTTTAGTGAACGACTGCTTAAGTACCACCGTTGACTCTATATTCGCTATGCAGCTCAAACTACCTAACCGATGTTTAACAAATTGTTCATAGCTTTCAAGATCGTTAGCAATAATTTTTAGTAAATAATCATAGCTACCCGATATTACACTGCACTCTAATACATGAGGTAGCTTTTCTACCGACTGTTCAAATAAGTCTGCCGCGCTAACAGAATTTTGATTTAGCCTAATAAAAGCATATACCAATACGTTCAGTTCAAGTTTTTTAGGATTAATTGACGCGTGGTAGCCCGTAATAACATGCTCTTTTTCAAGTTTTTTGATTCGCCTTAAGCAAGGCGTATCAGACAAGCTA
This sequence comes from Pseudoalteromonas sp. BSi20480, assembly GCF_000241365.1. NCBI lineage: Bacteria > Pseudomonadati > Pseudomonadota > Gammaproteobacteria > Alteromonadales > Pseudoalteromonadaceae > Pseudoalteromonas > Pseudoalteromonas sp. BSi20480. Next base: position 15,288 of record NZ_BADX01000057.1, read on the forward strand.
ATCGTATTTGCTAAATCTGAAACCGATATTCTGGCATTTTCTTGTAGTGCTGTGAGTATTTGCTGATCTTTTTTATCTAACATTTATTGTTATCTATTTTTAAATTTTTAGTGATTATCACTAATTATAGACACTTTCACTTTGTTTTTTGATGATTTACGCTCACGTTACTCTGTTAGCATTTAAATATAAAAATAATAGAGCAAAATAATGAATACACATACGGCCACATTTGATGATTGGATACGCACTGAGTTTGTAGAGATAAATACTGAATTAGAGCTGCTTTATTGGCAGCAATTCGATAAAGCAAATGTTGAAGGTGTTGGTGAGAAATTAAAGCAACAATTAAAAAGGCAAGGCAATGTATTAATTTCACACTTGTTAGCAGAAGGAAATACCGATCAAGGGTTTGATCGTGCATTTGATTTATTAGGCAATGTTGGATTATTCATGGCTGCATGTCGCCGCCATGAAATAACTGAGCCCAGTAGAGAAACTACTTCACCTTTGGTAGAGGCATCGGCATTGGCAATGCATATTGGTGCGTCGATTGGTGTAACACCGCGGTTTGCTACCGCGCATTTAACCACCCACAATAAAGCTGTTAATGGCACCTATAAGCGCTTTACTAATTTACCTGATGAAAAACTTTTTTTAGATTATAACACTCAAGGTATTTTAGCCTACAAGCGAGCAAGTGATGCCTTATTAAAGATAGTACCACTGGGTATTTCACACCCTTTGTGTGGTGAATTACTAAAGGCTGCAAAGTACGCGCTCATTAATGTAATTGAATCTAACAATGCACTTTACACACAATTAGATACAGATCGTTTTTTTAACTGCGTTCGCCCTTACTACAAACCATACCGTGTTGGTAAAGAGATTTATCGAGGTGCAAACGCAGGCGATTTTGCCGGAATTAACGTAATTGATATGTTGCTTGGTCTTTGTAGTGCGAATGAGCCAAGCTACTCACAAATGCTGGTGGATAAGTTTTTATATATGATGCCAGAAGATCAGCAAATATTAAGAGAGTCAATGCGAATACAAAGCTTTATGGATGATTTTTTACAGGCGCAGCAATATAAAAATAGCAACTGGTTTAAATCACATGGAAAGCTATTTATACAAGTATGTAAGTTACATGGTGACACAGCAATCGGACATCATAACCAATTAGTAGAAAAATTTATTGCGCAACCTTCAAAGCAAATGCACGAGCAACATTTAAGTAAAGTAACGGCAAGTGGACCGCCACTTCATGTATTACTCGATTCGTTAGAAAAGTTGAGGGATAGACGCGCAGCGGCAAAAAGGGACGATATAAAAACGCGGTTTGACGATCTCAATTCATTAAAAGAGTGGGTGAAGTAATATGCTTAAAAATGATTTTTGTATATCTGAAGGTTGCTACTTTTTAAGCCACTCCGTCGGCAGGCCACTAAAAAGTTCTCAACAGTACTTTACAGAGCATTATCTATCACCATGGCAAGATTCAAATAAAGAGCCATGGCAACAATGGTTACCTCAAATAGATGCGTTTACTTCTGCACTAGGTAAGTTATTTAATTCGCCAAGTTCACAATTTTGCCCGCAAGTTAACTTATCAAGCGGTTTAACTAAGTTAGTTATGTCGCACCCTCAATTACAACAAGCACGCTGCAAAGTGCTTATGGCACAAAGCGACTTTCCAAGTATGGGGTTTGTAATGCAAAAGGCGTTACCGCCTTGTGCAGAAATACTGTTTATTCCTGAAGAGGAAAATCTAAGCGATATAGCTGTATGGGAGCGTTATTTAACATCAGATATAGATATGGTGTTTGTAAGCCATGTTTATTCAAATACGGGTGTTCAAGCACCGATAAGCGATATTGTACTACGCAGTAAGATGACTAATAGCCTTTCAATAATTGATGTGGCGCAATCTGCTGGAGTGTTGCCTATTGATTTAATAACGCTTGATGCCGATTTCATGATTGGCTCAAGTGTTAAATGGTTGTGCGGCGGGCCAGGTGCAGCCTACTTATGGGTTAATCAAAACCAGCTGGAGCAGTGCAAGCCAAAAGATGTGGGGTGGTTTTCTCATGAAGACCCCTTTGAGTTTAATATTAACCATTTTAGTTATCATCACAGCGCGCTGAGATTTTGGGGAGGCACCCCTTCTATAGCCCCGTACGTGATTGCTGTGAATAGTATAAATTACTTTGCAGATCTGACAGTTAGAAAGGTAAGAGAGCATAATCTCGCGATGATTTCGAATATTCATCAGCATTTAAGTGAATTTGTTGTATCACCAATACAAAGCAATCAATGTAGTGGTACCGTTATTTTGTTTTTTAAGAATAAACAGCAGCAAATATTAGCAGCGCTGGGTAAAGCAAACATGAGTGTTGACGAGCGCAAACACGGAATACGAGTCTCACCGCATATTTACACAACGGAAGAAGATGTAAACGCGCTTATCAATACCATAAAGCAAGCGCTTAAGGAATTTGACTAAGCAACTGCTTTCGTTGACGTAAAGCATCTATTTGTTGTTGTGTACGCGTAACCTTTGATTCATATGCGCTGGTAATTGGCGCTGTTTTTTTAGCAATGGCGTCAGCAATAGAAGAGGCGCCTAACCGGTTAGCCTGATCTTGTGTAACATAGCTGGCTTGCTTTACTTGCTCTTGGTAAGTTTTTTCTGTTTGTTTAAGTGTTAATTGTAGCTTGCTTATTTCACGTTCTATTTGCTGAACTTCTAAAAAATTGTCTACAGAACTATCTATTACATTATTTGATTGAGTGGGGCTTTTATAGGCTTCAATTATATTGATTTCTTTTAGTGTGATCTGTTCGGCATCTTTTGAGCAAGGTGTTTGGCTAAAGGTAGGAACGCCTTTAATTACACACTTGTATACCGTTGTATTTTGCGAAAAAGAAAAAAAGGTAGCACTGCGCATGTAATTAACAATATAAACCTGTTCATAGCAAAACCTAAAGTGGCTATCGTTTTAGTAATAATGCACTAAGTCATAGCGGGTTACAATTTGTTTAATTTTTATAAATTTTAGGCACAAAAAAACCACAATTAAGTGGTTTATATATAGTATATGGTGGAGAGGGAGGGATAGACTTGCTTACATCCATGTAATCAATCGCTGCGCGACGCTTGCAGCGGCCCAAAATGTTCCAGACATTTTGTCGAACCCTGTCGAGGGTCTCACCCTCCCAATTTAGTATCAGTGTTAAAATTTAGGCACAAAAAAACCACAATTAAGTGGTTTATATAGTATATGGTGGAGAGGGAGGGATTCGAACCCTCGATAGAGCTACAAACTCTATACTCCCTTAGCAGGGGAGCTCCTTCGGCCACTCGGACACCTCTCCAACGCATAACCGGTTGTATTGATGATATAAAAAACCACCAACTAAAATATGGTGGAGAGATAGGGATTTGAACCCTAGATAGGCTACAAACCTATGCCGGTTTTCAAGACCGGTGCATTCGACCACTCTGCCATCTCTCCGTGACGCAGAATAATACTTAGGTGATGGGGGTGTGTAAATAGCAAAATGTCTGTTTGCCTAAAAAATAGACGTAAATACGTGTTTTTTTACAAATTAGGGGAAATTAAGGCAATTATTAATAAAATAAAGAGGTTGCAGCAAACTGTGGGAGCTAAAAAAGAGACTTTTTAGTGGTTGGGTGTTTGCTGCACCGAATAAATAACCATGGTTGGGTGATTATTTATATTGCGCTGCGCCGCCAAGTGCTAATTTTTTACCAAGGGTATTAAGCCTAGCTAGCATTTTTGCTTTTCGGTTGGTTGGTTTAACTGCAATTTGTGTGTTTGCTGTTTGGTTTAATGTATTTATAGGGTTCATCACTTGGCTCCGGTTTAAGTCTGTTGAAAACATGCGCATTTTGCATGCAAAGCGTACAAAAATAAAACGATAAAAATTACCTATGAGGCATTAGTTATTTTTATCTGAAGTAGTGGTTGTTAATAAAATGTTTAATTGTGTTTTTTCTGTTTTTTAATTTTTATTTCACCCTGATCCTTTTTATATTATTGTTTTAATTGTATTTTTACTGATTTTGTTTTTTATTTATGCATATTCGATTATTTTAAATGGGTAATTATTCAGATTATTTTATTTTGGTTTTTAATTGTTATTTTTGTGGTTTTTTTATAGCAGCTAGTGGTTATGCTTAGTGCATTAAAAATCGTCGTTAATTTGATATTTAAAATAGTAATTGACTTAAAAATACGGTTTTTTAATAGAGTGTTTCTCTAATAGATAAAAAGCGCCTGCTATGAGGCAGGCGCTTTAGTGTTAGTTACGTTTAAACGTGTCTAACTGGGGATGGAGCCTCTCAGCTTTTTGCTAAGGGCATAAATTTTGGAGCAAATTGCTTGCTGAATATTTTAGTCTTGCTGAGCCACTAAAAATTGGATAATTAAATCTCTAGTGTGATCAAAAACAGGGAGGGCATATGAGTTAAATTTATGTCCATAAAACGCTGCTTTTATCTTTATTGTTTATAACGATAAATAACGAACGCAGTCTATGTTTGTATAAAGCCATAGAGTTGTTTACTTAGGCAAGTACTAACTAGACCAATGGCCCTTATTCTGAGCCGAACAACATAAACGAGAAAAAAGAGACAGAACAGATACAAAAAAGCAGCATTCAATAAAATAAAATGCTGCTGAAGGGATGTTAAATATAGTGAGTTAATTGCGGGTTATTTAACGTGTTTAAAGGTAAATAATTGATAACCATCTAGCTCAGGAACTAACGTTACTAGCTGCTCTTCTTGTTTTGCAATTTCAGCAAAATTACCGCATAACGAATTAGCTCGTTGCTCTAAATTGTTCGCGTGTAACTCTACTTTTTCTTCAATTTGTGCGCCCATATTTTCCATGCGTTCTTCGAATGCATCCATATCGCCGCCAGAACCTAATAACTCCGATCCAAGCGCGACCAGGATACTACCCATAGATTGCATGACTGCTGATTCAACAGCTGTTTCTATTTGTTTTTCAAACTGATGCTCAAAGTTTTCACCAAATTGGTTAAAACTTTGCTGGCCCATAACAAAGGTGCCTTCTTGATAAAACGTGTTTTCTACTTCTACGCGTATATCGTCCATTAACGATGACATATCGTCTAAGCCATTAATGTTAAAAGCATTACCGACTTCTTCTAAAGCAACACCGGCGATTTTTACGCCGTCTAATGCAATATTAGCGACTTCGGGTAGCTGTATACGTAAGCTATCAGAGTATTGAGTAAGAGCTTGGCGTTGTGAGTTATTAAGCGCTACAAACTCACCGTTTACCATTAAATCGCCATTGCTGTTGAATTGCATAGCTTGGTTTTTTGCTGTAAAAATTTCTAGTTCGTTTGGCTTGATGCGAACATCATTTTTAAACTCTACGTCGCATTGATCGTTGCTAAATGAAATTGTTGAATCATTATCGTTGTGTGCCATAGCAACAGGTGTACAGATTAATGCGCTAACTAATAGTAATTTTTTCATGTGATGACTCTATTTTTTGTTGATAACAAATAACTAATAACAAGTTTGGTGCCACTGTTTTTTTATCAACAAAAGCAATGGCTTGCATTTCATGCTAGGTTTAAAGGTCTGTTTGGTTTTTATTATTAGACTATATTTTGGTGAAATTAACCAATGAATATAAATTTATAAAAAAAATTTATCGATACGATAAAAAAACTCTCACTTTCCACAATTGCAATTTAGCGCTATTTATTCACATTAATGACATGAAGGCTATTTACTATGGCTTTGTGGCTTTACTTTGATGCTAATTTGCACAGCATATTGGTGTTAAATTTTTTAATTTACCAATTACATTAATTAAAGCGTAATTGGTCTCAAACACTTTATGGAGTGGGTTGTGGGTAAGACATTTAGTTACGATGCGCTAGATGATGATTTTGTTGAAGACGAATACGAAATGGTCGGTCGAAATCAACACGATAAAAACAAGCAAAAGGTTAAGAAAAAGTTGGAAGACTATCTTGAGCAGAAACGCTTGCGCAAAAATCTAGGCGAAGATGACTTAAGCGATTACATTGATTAAATTGCACTAGTATAAATACAATACCAATTAATAACGGCGGCTAGGTGCACAAAAAAGTGCGCTTAAGCGGTTGTTACATTGGTAATAAAGAGGCTATGTGCCTCTTTATTACTTTTTACTGCGTGCTTTTAGCCTTACTTAATGCTTTTTGTATAGTGAGCTCTATCTTTTCTGGCTTAGTAAAAGGGGCATAGCGCTTAATTGGCGTGCCATCGGCTGCAATTAAAAACTTAGTGAAATTCCATTTTATTTTTCGAGTTAAAAGCCCCGTTAATGCTGACTTTAAAAATCGAAATACAGGGTGTGCATTTTTACCATTCACATCAACTTTGTCTGTTATTAAAAAGCTGACTCCATAATTTATTAAGCACCCTTGCTCTATTTGCGACGCATCTCCAGGTTCTTGTTGGCCAAATTGATTGCACGGAAAGCCTATAATCACAAGTCCTTGACTGGCGTACTTTTCATGAAGCGCTTGTAAAGATGCGTACTGGTAGGTAAATCCGCATTTACTTGCAGTATTAACAATGAGTACAACTTTTCCCTCAAAGTCATCAAAGTTAATAGGTTGGCCTTGTAGACTTGTTGCGCTTAATTGATGAAACTTTTGCATGGTGGCTTCTTATTATTGTTGTTAGGCATATTTTAACGCGGTAAAGGTTTTACATAAAGTATAAAGTTTATTCGTGGAGCGAGATATGTGACCTAACGGCCTTGGTATAGTTCGAGCTAAATTTTGCGTATTGCTTATACCTAATTGCACATCCTTGTCGGTGAAAAATAATAAACAATCCTCAGGCTGCTAAAACTTAACTTTAGAGGGTAATAAGCCCTAATTTAAAATTAGAAACAAACCCATACCGGCAAGTGTTGTGTAATAAATGTTGTGTGTTTTATAAGCTACAATAATGGCTACAATAGCGGCACTTAAGTAAGGGTTTTGCCAATGCAGGTTTATGCCTTCGTCACCCAAAAATACAATAGGAACCCAAATAGCGGTAAGCACGGCCGGTGCACTAAAGCTTAAAAATTGCTGCATTTTAGGGCCCACTTTAAAAGGCAATGCACGGTGTAAAAATAAATAACGTGTAAAAAACGTAATGCAGGCCATGAGTAAAATAGTGGTCATCATGTTTTAGTGTCCTTTTTCGCTGTTAGCCTTGCCGTTGTATAACCTGCACTCATTGCTAATAATGCGGAGCACACTAGCCATAATTCAAACCCTGTGCTTTTTAACCACGTAGCAGTAATACCTGCCACAATAACAGTCACTAAAGAGGCGGTATTTTTAATACCTGGAATAACCAAGGCGATAAAAGTAGCTGCAATTGCAAAGTCGAGCCCTAAGTTAGTTAAATCAGGAAGCATAGATCCTGCAACAATGCCTATTAATGTCCATATATTCCATGCGATGTAAAAACTAAAGCCTGCACTAAGCGCATAAACTAAACGCACTTTTGTGCGATAAGCTTTACGGTGATGAGAAAACGCAAATAATTCATCGGTTAATACAAAGCTAACAGGTAGGCGCCATCGCATTGGTTGATCTATGACTTTATGTCTAACAGCAAGTCCATATAAAAAATGCCGAGAGCTAATTATAAACGTAGTGAATAATATGGTAAGTAAGGGGGTGTTACCCGCCATAAGTTCAATAGCGACAAGTTGAGCTGAACCTGCAAAAACCAGTAACGACATGGCTTGTGTTTCAAGAGCTGTAAATCCATTTTGAATAGCTAAAGAGCCGCAAAGTATTCCCCATGGAATAACGGCTAAGCAAAGCGGAAGCATATCTAAAAAGCCTTTTATTATCGCTTTTTTAACTGGTTGCATAGCATTTACCTTGCTGGCTTGTAGAATGGCAGATAACGACACCTTATTATGAGGTTGATTAGCATTTTAATAATACTGTTTTTTAGAGGGTAAACACAATGACGACGATAAAAGTATGGGATGGGTTTATACGGTGTTTTCATTGGCTGTTAGTCATTAGTATTGCTGTTTTATATTTTAGTGTAGAAGAAGGCATGATTGAGCTGCATTTTGTTGCTGGGTTCTTTACTTTAGCGCTCATTGTTACGCGAATAGTATGGGGGATTGTTGGTAGTAGAACAGCAAAATTAAGTGGCTTGATTCACTCACCTAAGGCTGTGTTACAGGGGCTTAAAAACCCGATTGACACCATTGGACACTCTGCTCCTGGCAGCTACATGGTTCTTGCTTTTTTTACGCTTATATTAACGCAATTAATTACCGGGTTGATGAGTAGCGACGGTATTTTAACTGACGGCCCGCTTGTTGAATATGTATCGAGTGATACGGTCGATTTTGCTAATTGGCTGCATCACCTCAATTTTGACATATTGCTGTATGCAATAGGCTTGCATATAGCGGCAATTGTTGTGTACAAGATTAAAGGTAAGCCTTTAGTAAAAGCAATGATTACTGGAGAAAAAGCATCAAAATCAAACGGTGTAAAAAGCTCCGTAACTAAGTCGCCTTGGCTCGCATGGGCTATATTTGCAGGCTTACTGCTTATACTCGCGTTTACTTGGGGGCAAGAGCCTTTACAGTACTTATTTGGATAAATTTAGCTTTAAAATAATCCTTAATTACTGGTTGTAAATCTCGGTTACATTCTTTTGTTTGATTGTTAGGGAGTGGGTACTTATAATTAGCACTTCCTTGGCAAGTGAATGGTTTGCAGTATTACTTGTTATTGGTGCTTCTTGTTTATTCATAATGAATAAACTATGTCACTCTTAAGGTGTAGCCGTGTTTATGCATACGTCGTTGGCCTGCGGGGAATGGTCAACAATTGGTTGCTTAAATCATCACACTCAATTATTTATTGGTGATGTGGTGAAAGTAACTTTTTATGACATGCAAGGAGAGCTAATTAGCTTATCGTTTGATTTTAAAATTACTTCATTTGAACAAGGGGAGCCTCACGCTTGGCCGCGTTTGATAGCAGAATACATTAATGTTCACATTCCTTTGGTTAGTGCAGGAAAAATGACTGAACACGGTTTAGTAGTCGCTTATCGGAATAATAAAATCTTTGCATTGCAAAGTAGCGGTATATGCAAAGCGCATATTGATTTTTATTGTATTGCAAAATGCGACGATCGTGACGTGAGCACTCAACTTTTGTATGAGTATGTTTACCCTGAACATAGCGAACGCTATAACGCAGGTACTAAGGTGTTACAACCTAAAGATGGGTGCATATATCAATGTAGGCCTTGGCCTTTTAACGAGTTTTGTCGAAAAGCAAAGGATACACATTCAATATTTGAACCAGGGATAGGTAAAAGTTGGGCTATGGCTTGGCTGCAATTATAAATTAGTTAATTACATGTTTCTTCCCATAGGTATTACAGGTTTAGGAATAAATCGGTTGCCTTTAAGCCCACTCAACTATTGAGTGGGCTTTTTTATTTTTATGATAAACTGCGAGCATTATTACTTCTTTAATTTGGTTTATTTGTGCCTAGTTCAGACTACTCTTTAAGCTTGCTGCCTCATTTCCCTGTTGCTGAAAAGCAGCCCCATACATTAACCACACATAATAAAAAAAGAACCGACCATTACTATTGGATGCGTGATGATGAGCGCAAAAATGAAAAAGTACTCGCACATTTACAAGCAGAAAACAACTATTGCGATGAGCAATTAGCATGTATTAAACCCTTGCAAAATGCCTTATTCGAAGAGTTAAAAGCGCGTATTGTAAAAGACGACAATTCCGTGCCCGTTAAAGATGGCAAATACTGGTATCACTCTGAAGTGCGCGGTGACGATGAATATGCGCGTCACTATCGTAGCACAAGTATTAAAGCTGAAAATAAAGCCCTTCTGCTAGATGTAAACGAGCTTGCACAAGATTTTGAATTTTTTGACCTTGGGGAAGTTGCATTAAGCCCTAATGAGCAGCTTATGGCATATTCACAAGATACTGAAGGTCGCCGTATTTATAACGTTCGTTTTAAAAATTTATCAACAGGCGAAATGCTCACTGATGAGCTTGAAAATACAGAAGGGCAAGTTGTTTGGGCAAACGACAATAAAACCGTTTTTTATGTTAAAAAAGATCTGCAAACTTTATTAGGGTATCAAGTATTTAGGCATGAGCTGGGAAGTGCGCAAAGCCAAGATGTGTTGGTGTATGAAGAGCAAGACAGCAGCTTTTTTATGGGACTGGGTAAAAGCCGAGATGAAGCGCTAATTATAATTGATTTGGCATCTACTGAGTCCAACGACACGTGGGTGCTTGATGCCAATAACCCGCAGGGTAATTTTAGTGCACTTATGCAAAGAGAAGAGGGTCATGAGTTTGATATCGATAAGTTAGGCGACACATTTTATATTGTCACCAACTGGCAAGCTAAGAATTTTAGATTGATGACTGCAACCGAGCAGACCATTGCTGATAAAACTCAGTGGCAAGAGCATACAGCCCACAGGGAACATGTATTACTTGAAGGCGTTGAGCTTTTTAATGATTTTTTAGTCCTCAGCGAACGAGAGCAAGGACAAGCACGTTTTGTTGTAGTAAATAAAGAAGGCAAGCGTATGGCGCTTGAGTTCGACGATCCTTGCTATTACGCTGCTGTTGCAATGAACCCAGAGCCCAATGTTAAAACGGCGCGCATTTATTACTCAAGCTTAACCACTCCAGGTTCTTTGTACGATGTTGACCTTATAACGGGTGAAAAAACATTGCTTAAACAGCAAAAGGTATTAGGTGACTTTAAAGCCTCAGATTATGAGTCTGAGCGGCTGATGATTACTTCGCGTGATGGCGTCAAAATACCTGCATCTGTTGTATACCGAAAAGATAGTTTTAAAAAAGATGGCACCAACCCGTTGTTTCAATATGGGTATGGGGCTTATGGTTACACCATTGATCCGAGCTTCTCTAGCACGTCGCTCAGCTTACTTGACCGTGGTTTTGTTTATGTCATTGCACATGTGCGTGGTTCCGAAATGCTAGGCCGCAATTGGTATGAGCAAGGTAAAAAAACACATAAACAAAATAGTTTTAGTGATTTTATCGACGTAACAAAAGCGCTGATTGAACAAAAATACTGTGATAGCAGCAAAGTATTTGCATCAGGCGGTAGTGCGGGTGGCTTGCTTATGGGCGCCGTGCTGAATCAAGCTCCACAGTTATATTGTGGTGTAGGGTGTCATGTGCCATTTTTAGATGTACTCACCACGATGTTGGACGAGAGTATTCCACTGACCACCAACGAGTACGATGAATGGGGAAACCCGAACGACCCACAGTTTTATAATGTAATAGAATCGTATTCGCCTTATGACAATATAAGCGCACAAAATTACCCTAATATATTAGTCACTACCGGCCTACATGACTCGCAAGTGCAGTACTGGGAGCCCATGAAGTGGGTTGCTAAAATGCGAGAATACAAAACAGATAATAATATATTGGTATTTAAAACCGATATGGACGCAGGTCATGGCGGCGCATCTGGACGCTTTAAAAGCTTGGAAGAAAAAGCACTTGAAATGGCATTTTTTATTGCGTTGGTTGAATGATACATTTTGTTAAATAAACAAAAAAGCCTCAGTGGTAGCTGAGGCTTTCAAAATCAGAATAACGTTTAGCTTAATCCAAGTAAGCTTTTAGCATCCAAACTAGTTTTTCTTGTTCAGAGATGTAGTCTCCCATTAATGATGCTGTACCTTCATCGCCTGCATCACCTGCTTGGTTTAAAATCTCACGTTGCTTTTTAATTAATGTACTGTAGCCCGCTAATATATTTTCTACGGCAGTAACACCATCACTTATGCCTTTTGCTTCTTTTATTTCACTTACTTCAAGGTAATCTGAAAATGCATGTAACGGCGCGCCATCGAGCGTTAAAATACGCTCTGCAATCTCGTCTACTTTCAAAAGTAACAGGTTATAAATTTCTTCAAACTTAACGTGTAATTCAAAAAAGTTACGGCCTTTGATGTTCCAGTGAAAACCACGAGCATTCATATATTGTATTTGGTAGCTGCTCAGTAGAGTATTAAGTGATTTTACAATGTCGTCGCTTTTTGCGCTGTTTAAACCAATTGCATTTACATGTGACATAACTTGCTCCTTAAGAACCGTTTGTTTGTTAACTTGAGTAAAGTATTACTTTTTTAGTTAGATTAGTAAAATTGTTTATATCTATAGAATTAATAGTTAAAACCTATTAAATGACTGGTACATAAGTTTTGTTTGCTCTATACAGACATGGGGTCTAATTATTAAAATTCACCTCAATTTTTTAAGGTGGTTTGTTGCGTAAAATATGATCTCAAACAAGCTTAGAAGGTGTTATTAAATTTGTTAATTTATTTTTTGATTTAGGTCAAAAATCACTCTTTTTGAAAGCGCATAATAATGGCGTTGAATTAATTAGGAGAGTGAACATGTATGCAAAAACAGGCAAACAAAATAAAGCAGAGTTAATTGTGGTATGTATTGCGCTGGTGGCATTTGTGCTTGGTTTAGTAGCTCATCTAGCGGGTGCAAGTATCGCTAACTCAGACGTGTTTGGTTATATAGCTGCGCCAATTCCGTTGGTGCTCGGGGTTATTGTTATACTAAGTTATAAAATAGCTGAGGCAGCAGAAGATTAACTGCCTTCGCCTAAACACTTTAAAATATAATCGACCACTTCACGTGAGTAAATCATACTGGTATGGCTTAAGTGAAACACTTTGTGTTCTGCCATACCTTTTAGTTTAGTTTCATCAAGAAGAACCGTGCCGTCTGACTTGCTACCCTTTACAATAAGAGGCATTAAGCCGATTGGTAGGTCGCCAGCAATACTATAAAGCTTTGCTTTAAATGGCCAGTTACCATTTTGTGTGAGTAAAAACTCAACGCTATTTTTTAAAAAAGCTTCAAACCCTTTTTGTTTCATTTTTTGTGCAATGTGACTGCCTTGATGCGGAGTACCAAGCGTTACTACTTTTGTAACGAATTGGCTCGCGTCTGAGTTAGCTTCTAAGTAAGCTCTAGCTACTAACCCACCCATAGAGTGGCATACTAAGGCTGTGGGCTCATTACCAATAAACTCATCTATTTGTTTAAAAATAGCATCACGATTTGGGTCAAGAGTATTGTATGTAAGGTTTAACACGTTAACGCCTGAGCTCTCTAACCTAGAGCAAAGGGGGCGCATAACAAAGCCAGACATATACAAGCCATGTAAAACAATAACGTGTTTAACTTTCATATAACCCCTAAAGCAACTGCAATTACATTAATTGCTGTGGTTTTATCTCAATATTTGTATTATCAGTGTTAACCCATACCTCACCATCTTGAATGGTAACTGTAAGCTGTATGTTGCGATCAACTAGGTCTGCAAGTGCCTGTGTTGCTGCATAGTCTAAACTAAAAATACTTAAATTTTTAAATTCGTACAATTTTGGTTGGTGTTTTTGCCACCATATAGCCTGGTTGTTTTCACCGTAGGTATAAAGGATAACTTTTTTAGATTTATTGCAGGCTTTTTTAAGGCGCTTTTCGTCAGGTAAGCCTAGCTCAATCCAAAGCTCTATTTCTTCACTGTAATTTACGTGCCACAGCTCTGGCTCGTCATCAGCACTTAGCCCTTTGGTAAACTCTAAACCATCACAATAGTTAAGTGCAAACGCGAGCAGGCGAATCATTAACCGCTGGTCAGTTTCCGATGGATGCTGAGCCAGAGTTAAACTTGTATCTTGATAAACATGGCGATCCATATCGCTAAGCGATAATTGTGCCTTCATAATGGTTGATTTAAGAGCCATAACAACTAATCTAAAAATATTTTCGCCAGTATAGCGCAATTAAATGAATTGCCAGTTAAAATAGCGTCTAAATATACGTTAGGAGTTAAAAATGGCTATCCAGTGGTTCCCTGGGCGCTTGCATTAACTTCCATCAGCATACGCAGAAAGAGTTTTGCTCAATTTAAATCAGTGGGTTACCGTTATTTTGTTCCGCCACATTCCGCATGGTGATTACTAAATCCGAACCGCTCAGTACCCCAGCCAGTACCCCCAGTTATAAAATTGCTATATACTCATGTTATTAATTGAATATATGGGTTATGCGAAATATGCGTTTAACTGATCGCAAGATAAAATCAATAGTGGCTACAGGTAAAGAACAAAGCTTCTCAGATGGTAATTGTTTAGTATTGCGCGTTAGGGCGAATGGCACTAAATCTTGGCGGTTTAAATATACAGTTAATAAAAAAGTGACCAAAATTTCTTTAGGTGCTTATCCAGCTGTTACTCTTGCTGAAGCCAGAAGTGTGGCAGTAAACTATATGCAGCTTTTAGCTAAAGGTATTGATCCTAAAGAATACGAAAGTGCGAAAAAGCTTGAAGCAAGTAGAAAGCTAGCTAATACATTTTATGCTGCTGCAGAGCTTTGGTTTGAACGCAAACAGCCTACTGTGACGCCTCATCACGCAGCTAGGGAATGGCGAACGCTTGAGATGTATATTTTCCCCAAGTTGAAAGACACGCCTTTAGAAAGCATTACAGCGATTGATACCATTGAAATTCTCAGGCCACTTGAGACTGACGGAAAACATTCCACAATTAAGCGTATTTGCCAAAGCTTAAACCAGATCATGGATTACTCGGTCAATCATGGTTTTATCAATGCTAATCCACTAGCAAAAATTATAAAAGTATTTACTAAAAATACAGTAGAACACATGGCTACTATTAGGCCTGAAGAGCTACCTGATTTTTTAACGGCTGTGAATAACTCTCAAACCATTCAGAGCAAAACAAAGCTTTTAATTTTATGGCAACTGCACACTATGACTCGCTCAAAGGAAGCTGCAGGCACTAAGTGGGCTGACATAAATATTGAAGAGGCTGTCTGGATTATCCCTGCTGAAGAAATGAAGCGAAGAAGAGCCCATAGAGTACCTTTAACGCCTGATACTTTGGCAATACTTGAGCAAATGAAGCCATTAAGCGGCCACCATGAATATGTATTCCCGAGTGAGCGTAATGAAAAGAGCCATGCAAGCACCTATACGGTGAATGCAGCCATTAAACGTAGCTTGGGTTACAAAGATAAGCTGGTAGCCCATGGCTTGCGATCCGTTGCATCTACAGCGCTTCACGAGAAAGGTTATGACAGCCTTTTAGTCGAAGCCTGCTTAGCCCATGCAGATGAAAACGAAACAAGAGCGGCATACAACCGTTCTGACTATTTAGAGCAACGCAGGCCAATAATGTTGTGGTGGAGTGAGTTTATTGAGCAAGCACCTAAAGACAACTAAGTTTTTCTAGCTGTCTTTTAGCCGATGTTCTTTCTCAATTAATTGCTCAACTAGCTGACTGAGAGTTACTTTTCTAGTTTTGGCTAACTCGTCTAATTTTAACTTAATGTCTTTGTGCAGTACTAAGCTACATGCTTTTTTACCTTGACGTCCATCACGGAGCTTCTTTTGTTGCCATGCTTTATTAAAGTCGTTTGAAAAAAGCCTTTTAGCATCAGGTGCTACCCCCCAAGTATCATATACAGCATATATAGCTAAATATATTTCCGCAGTACTTGTAGGTGTAAACTGGTAAGTCATAGGTTTGGAACTACTATAACCATCGGTTTTTCTCATATATTCCCATGCCCAACGACATTGTTCGTCGTTATTTTTTTCTAACCAAGAAAAAGGTTTACGGCTACTAAAAATATGACCCCAAATACCTTTTAGGTGCGCTATTAAATCTAATTTCCATTTGCTAGGTTGCGAGATTCGGTCGAAGTATTTTACAACTTCATCAAACCTTTCCATGGTATCTGACGGATTGTTTTTTAAACTTAGTTGATTGTAATACAGGGCGTGTGTGTAGAGTTGTCCTGGTGGTACGAAAGTTGGATGATTTGGGGCCGAGTAATAGTAACATAAATAGATAGAAGCCCAGACAAAGTAACATGCACGCTCATCATCTTTAATCCAACTAAATTCATCTAAAGGCAATAAGCTCTGTTTAGCTTCATCAATTAGAAATAAAGCCATTTTGTCTTTTTCTTTTTGTTCTATCTCTCTTGATGCAATAAATTCGTTAATAACTCTTGCACCTTCTTCGGGACTTTCAAAGCTTGCATTAATTTGAGCGTTTTTGGATAGGAGTACCCGAAAACAGGATTCTATTATACGGTTGTCTTTTTCTTCCACTTGGCTCACACCATTGATTTTTTCCATGGTCAAATCACTATTACTAAGTAGTATTTAAAGTAGCGTTGATTGTATGTCATTTGGTGGGTTTGTAGTAGTTTTATAGTGGTTTTATAGTGGTTTTATAGTGGTTTTAAAGTTTGCTTAAGTAGTTTTAATGGCTTGTATTAATTGTTTTATATAGGTTATAGGTGGTTTTGGTTAAATTATAACTTCAGAGTAACTTTAAATTTGTAAAGCAGTTGCTTAGTAATGCGTTAATGAAGTTAATCTCCACAAACTGAGCTGGTTTTATTATCGCCAATTCTCGGTTTGGTAATATTTATTAGAGTTACTAGTAACGAAGCTATTATCACAACAAATACCAATTAAAAAACTACTGCTAAGACACCTGATATGAACCAATATTAATCAGGATAAAGAGAATGAATAATCCAACACAATACCCAGTAACCTCTAACCCTACCTACAAGCAATATCAAACACTCGGTAGTGATAACCAGCTTTTAGTTATTCCCTATTTAGATGCTATTGAGAAAGTAATGCATGCTGCATGTTCTGTGCATAAGAGAACGTTTGCAGTCAGAATTGACTTAAGGCTACCTAATTATTCAAATACAATTGATTTAGATAGCAATAAAGTTATTACACGATTTATTGCCTCCCTTGAGGCGAAGATTAAAGCAGATACAAAACGTAAAGCTCGTGATGGTAAAACCCCGCATCCATGCAATATTAGATATATTTGGACTAGAGAGAAAAACAAAGCTCACCAACAGCATTATCATTTTGTGCTGTTTTTCAATAAGGACCGGTACCACTGTACGGGTAAAATAAATATAGAAAGTGATAACTTGTTTACTCGAATAGCTAAGGCCTGGGCAAGTGCGTTGACCTTAATGTTGAATGAAACGATGGAATTAGTTCATTTGCCTGATAATGCACACTATTACCTTGACGTTAACAACCCTAATTTCGCTCAAAACTTCCACGCTCTTTATTGTCGAGTAAGTTACTTCGCCAAGCTTAAAACTAAACAATATGGGTCAGGGCAGCGGTGCTTTGGTTATAGTCAGCGGTGATACTCTAATTAAGACCTGTGCTTCTCATAACTCGTTAAAACCAGTTTTTGAGACTTTAAACTACTTAAATAAGCTTAAGCCCTTAGTATATGAGGGGTGGCAAGTTCCCATAATACCATTATGAGAACCTAAAAAATAAACGGTGTTATTGCACTATAAAAGAGTGCTCATATTGAGCACTCGTATTTAACTAATCAAACAAACTAGCAATGCCAGCAATTACTCCACCAGCTACCGCCAAAGGGATTGTAACAGGCGAAGAAGCGACACCTGCACCAATTACTATAGCACCAGATGTAAGCGCTCCAGCGGCTGCACCGGAGCCTATAGCCACAGCTGTTCTGCTTACGCTAGAGTCATTACTGCCAGTTATCTGTTTAGATAGCTCATTACCAACCAAGCCGCACGAAACGGCCTTATTTAAAGACATAGTGCCTTCCTTTTAGTTAAGTAAAACAAGCGCCAGAATGACGCTGTTAAGAGTTATAGCTCTAGTTCTTCAAAGTCTTTGTCTATTTCCTCCTGTGTTATGCCTATATAACGAAGTGTTGTTGCTTCGGAGCTATGGCGAAGCATTTTCATTACTCGGGCGATGTCGTGGGTTTTCTGATACAAGTGATAACCGCGTGTTTTACGCATTGAGTGAGTACCTAAATGAATATTTAGTTCTTCACCAACGAGCGCAAATGCTTTTGTAACCGCTCTACGTGATAGCGGTTTAGGTTTTGAATTGATCGCTTGTTGATTTCGATATGATTGAAATAAGTAGATGTGCTGTGGATGAGTAAGCTTAATTTCGTTGATTAAGGTAAGCGCCTTATCATTTAGCTTTATTTCAGCTAGTTTCGAGGTCTTTGACTCATAAATAATTAACCTATCGTTATTTATGTCAGTGAACTTCACTGCAAGTAAGTCAGATATTCTAAGCGCGAGGTTTAAGCCAATGTTCCATATTTGGCTCATTTGCCTTGAGCAACGCTTTTCTAGCAAATAACTAACAAGTCTTACTGTATCAAGATCTTTAACCGCTTGTACTTCAGCCATTACCAACTCCTTACTCAGTCGTAATTGTTACCTGATAACAACCAGTGTCGTAGTATTCAACAAAGTTTGAAATAAACAAAGCTAACAGCTCTTCACCTTCCCTAGTATTCAACCAACCTGCTAAAAAGTGATAAACCTGCTTAATACTAAAGCACACATCAATTTCTTTTATCAGTTCAGGGGTATGACGGCCCTGATACGAAAAGTCAGTAATATAAACAAGCTGCCAGCTGGTGGCCTGCTTTTCTAACCTAACCTCTACAGGGTGAAAGCCTCCAGCTTCAGGACTGTAATCTGGATCTCTAAAGTTTAGAGTAACCGCCTTTGTCCCACCTACAGAATCACCTCTCTCAATAACTGCACTTACAATCACATCAATAAAAGAGTCAGGCACTTTTAAGCCTGGTACTTGCTCTATTTGTAACGCCATATCTAACTCCTTTTAAATTAAGCCATGCTCAGCAAATGAATACGTGCTTTCGCCAATAATGATGTGATCAAGCACAGATACATCAATTAGATTAAGTGCCTGCTGTAATTTGGTAGTAATAAGCTTGTCTGCTTGAGAGGGCGTAGTAACGCCCGAAGGGTGGTTATGCGCCAATATAACGGATGCAGCATTAAGCTCCAGCACCTCTTTAACAACTTCCCTAGGGTAAA
This sequence comes from Pseudoalteromonas sp. BSi20480, assembly GCF_000241365.1. Lineage (NCBI taxonomy): Bacteria > Pseudomonadati > Pseudomonadota > Gammaproteobacteria > Alteromonadales > Pseudoalteromonadaceae > Pseudoalteromonas > Pseudoalteromonas sp. BSi20480. The sequence continues at coordinate 34,383 of NZ_BADX01000057.1, forward strand.
CGCTGGCAGCGTTAATAGTGCCTCTAAATAGCTCTTTAAACTCCAGTATACGGTTCTGACTATCTAAAAACAGTACGGCAAATACTTCGTGTTCATGTATCGCGAGTTTATGTTTTAAGTACTCTTCGCAATCATTAGGGCTATTTAAAACGCCATCTCTAAACTGCTTTTGAGCGATTATGTATGCAGCTGCTTCAAGTATTTGCTCATCATTTACGGGGTGTTTAAATTCATATAACGACTGTTGACCTTGCATTGTAAATTCCTCTTAAGTGGTTCATGCAAGTTAGTGATGTATATGTGTAAGTTTTTGTTTGAAGAGCATAAAAAAATACTGACCCCGGAAAGGTTATGTACTAATAACCAACCGGAGAAACTCCATGCGTTTAATCAAATTAAAAGAAGTTATTCAAAAAACATCACTTGGCCATTCAAGTATTTATAAGTTTATTTCTGAAGGCACATTTCCAAAGCAAGTATCGCTTGGTGCTAAGTCGGTAGCTTGGTTAGAGTCTGAAGTTGATGATTGGATAATGGATAGATTAGGGGAAAGGGGGTAACTAAACTCACAACTGCTTTTTAACTTCTATACAAAAAATAACTCAAAGCTCGGGTTTAATACCCGAGCTTCTATGCCGCAGTAGCCAAAAGCTATAATAAAAGCGTTTTCAGCATTAAATTGACCATTCCGCAATTTTCTCATATGCTGATTTTGTTCACAATTAGAGAAAAATCAATGAGTGACGAAATACTAACAATCCAAGAGCTTGCAGAATACCTAAAGCTCAATGAAAAAACAGCTTATCGCTTAGCGGGTAAAGGTAAACTGCCAGGCTTTAAAGTCGGTGGTTCATGGCGTTTTAAACGTGAAGATATAGAGCAATGGATAGAGCAAAAAAAAACAAGGAAAGTGAATGAAGATAATAGATAATATAAATAATTTGCTTGGTGACGATCTAAAAGAAACAATTCAATCAGGCGACAAGCTTAGAATTGCCGCGTCTTGCTTTTCTATCTATGCCTATGAAGCTTTAAAAGATGAGTTAGCGAATATTGATGAACTAGAATTTATATTCACGTCACCAGCTTTTGTTCCTAGCTCTGTTACCGATAAAGTTCGAAAAGAGCGTCGTGAATTTTTTATTCCTCAAGATAAGAGTAATCAGACCGAGTCGAGCCTCTATGGGACAGAGTTTGAAATCCAACTGCGAAATAAATTAAACCAAAAAGCCATAGCTAAAGAATGTGCAAATTGGATACGAAAAAAAGCCACGTTCAAATCAAACATAACTGCTGCACCAATGCAGCAGTTTAGTGTCGTTGATGGAAGTAAGCCCTCGGCCTACATGCCTATAAATGGCTTTACTGCTGTTGATCTTGGTTATCAAAAAGGAAATGCGGTATCTAATTTTGTTCATAAAATTGATGACAACATAATGTCGAATCAATACGTTCAGCTTTTTGAGCAAATTTGGCAAGACACGGATAAAGTAAAAGAAGTAACAGATTCAATTACTGAGCATATCGAATCAATTTATCAAGAAAATGCCCCAGAACGAGTTTATTTCTTGATGCTATATAATCTTTTTCATGAGTTTTTAGATGACTTGAACGAGGATAACTTACCTAACGAGCGTGTAGGCCATTTAGATACGCTTGTTTGGAATAAACTATTTAACTATCAAAAAGATGCTTCAACTGGGCTTATCAATAAACTAGAGCAATATAACGGTTGTATCTTAGCTGACTCGGTCGGTTTAGGTAAAACTTTTACAGCCTTAGCTGTTATTAAATATTACGAGTTAAGGAACAAAGACGTCTTAGTATTATGCCCAAAAAAATTAGCAGATAACTGGCTTAATTATAATCGAAATTTAAATACTAACATCTTTGCAAAAGACAGATTTCACTATGATGTTTTGTGCCATACCGATATTGATAGAACTAGCGGGGAGTCTTTTGGAACACCTTTAAATAGAGTTAATTGGGGTAACTATGACTTAGTTGTCATTGATGAATCGCATAACTTTAGAAATGATAACCCTGTAAAAGACCGCGAAACACGTTATCAAAAGCTGATGCGAAAAGTCGTGCGAGATGGTAAAAAAACTAAAGTATTAATGTTATCGGCTACGCCCGTTAATAATAAATTTACGGATTTAAAAAACCAGTTAGCGCTAGCTTATGAAGGTAATCAAAAAGAGTTAACAGATAAGCTAAGAACAACCAAATCGATTGATACTATTTTTAAAAATGCTCAACGAGCATTTAATGAATGGGCAAAGCTAGAGCCAGAAGAAAGAACTCCATCTGCTATATTAAGTAGTCTTGAATTTGATTTTTTTGAATTATTAGATGCTGTAACCATTGCTCGCTCTCGTAAGCATATACAAACATTTTACGATACTACTGATATTGGTAAGTTTCCCACCAGAAGAAAACCATTATCGTTTCATTGCCCGTTGACTCATAAAGCTGACGTCATTTCATTGAACGAAATATTCACTCAGCTTAAATTACTTAAGTTATCTGTTTATGCACCGGTTAGTTACATCCTACCTAGTAGGCTAAAAAAGTATGAAGAGCAATACGATACAGAAGTAGATGGGGGTAAAGGTAAGTTACGTCAAGTAGATAGAGAGAAAAGCCTAGTTGCATTAATGACGACCAATTTACTTAAGCGTTTAGAAAGTTCAGTTGAAGCATTTAGGCTCACATTACAAAGTTTATATGACAATCACGCCAATACCTTAGCAGCTATTCAAGCCTTTTATGATAACGATGGTGTCACTGAAATTGATGACTTTGCAGGTGCCATGGCGGCAATTGATGCTGAGGATGATGAAATGTTGTCATTTCAAGAAATGGAAATTGGCAACAAGATCAAAATAAAACTAATGGATATGGACCTCCCATCTTGGCAACAAGACTTAAATGGCGATATAGAAATTATAGGTGCCTTATTAAATGAAATGAAAGCTATTACTCCAGAGTACGACGCTAAGCTTCAGCATCTAAAACAGCACGTGTTAGATAAAATAGAAAACCCAATAAACCCAAATAATAAAAAGATTATTATCTTTACAGCCTTTGCCGACACCGCTGAGTACTTATATAACAACTTAGCGGTTGAATTATTTCAAGCTAAGCAGCTTCATACAGCAAGAGTAACTGGGCAAGGTAACCCTAAAACTACGATAAAATCACGTAAAAAAGGCTACGACATTCAAGAATGCTTAACGCTCTTTTCACCGCGTTCAAAAGAAAAACATTTAGTATTACCTGAAGAGCCTGCAGAAATTGACCTGTTAATTGCTACCGACTGTATTTCAGAGGGTCAAAACCTGCAAGATTGTGATTACCTTATTAATTACGATATACATTGGAACCCAGTGCGAATTATACAGCGCTTTGGCCGTGTAGACCGTATCGGATCTCCGAATGAATCAATACAGTTAGCGAATTACTGGCCAGACATTTCTCTTGATGAATATATTAACCTCAAAGAGCGAGTAGAAAGCCGCATGACCATTGTTGACGTTACCGCAACGGGTGATGACAACGTACTCAGCGCTAAAGCCAACGATGTAAGTTACCGTAAAGATCAGCTTAAGCGCTTACAAGAAGAAGTCATTGAACTTGAAGATGTTAAAACAGGTATATCAATCACAGATCTTGGTTTAAATGAATTCAGAATGGATTTACTTAACTATTTCAAAGGGCTCAGTGTAAAAGAACAAGGTGAGCTTAATGCTATCCCTAACGGCATGCATGCCGTTATACCCAGTAACCAAGCATTAGGTTTAAAACCAGGTGTCATATTCACGCTCAGGAATGTAAATGACAGTGTCAATATCGATCAAAAGAATCGCTTACACCCTTATTACTTAGTTTATGTTAGTGATACCGGCGAAGTCATCGCCAATCATGCTGAAGTAAAAAGATTATTAGATTTAGTGCGTTCATCTTGCAAGGGAGTGAGTGAACCAGTGGCCGGGGTGTGCAACCTATTTAATGAACTTACTAACGACGGTAAAGAGATGAACAAGTATTCAGAACTGTTATCTGACACTATACGTTCAATAATTGAAGTTAAAGAAGAGCAAGACATCGACAGTTTATTCAGTGGTGGCGAAACAACGGCGCTTATCAACACTATACAAGGGCTTGATGATTTCGAGCTGATAAACTTCTTAGTTGTACAAGACCATACTCAAGCAAGCACTGTGAAAAAAGGCTGCACAGATGCCTAGCGCTATTTTCTATAAGTACCCTAAAACTACTGAGGTCAATCGCACATTACCTAAAAGTAAGCTTTATGAGCAAGGCAAGGTAAACTCGGCCATTAGAGAACTATTTGTCACTCAAGTAGAGCAAATTACCTGGGCAAATAAACTCTCTGTGCAAACTCTTAACATCGAAGCCCATGAGCAAATAAAAGAAATTCAAATATTTAGTATTGTGCTCAAAGGTGATGAGTTAAGTGATGAAGTATTACAAACAATAGACAAAGCTATATTGCACCCAATTATTTTTGAAGTAACAGATCACAACCAAAATATGAGAACAACCGCTTGTTTCAAGGAGGTTGGTATTAATGGTGGTGTTACATTATCAGAATATTACTGTTCACGTTGGCAGAAGCGCTTAAGTATTAGTAACAGCCAAGAACCAGATAACATAGACGATCGTCAACATTTACCATTAACGCTAAACATTAAAGCGCTTTACGAGCAATTATTAGCGTCATTGCTACCTTATCCGTTAAAAGAGCATGAAACATTTCCAGAACTCATAAAGCGAATAGACGCCATTAAGTTGCTTAACAAGCAGCAGCAACAAATAACTAAGAAACTCAGCAACGAGAAGCAATTTAAAAACAAAGTAAAAATTAATGCTGAGTTAAAACAAATTAAACAAGAGTTAAAGCAACTCACACTTTCTGTTTAGCAAGAATTAACGATTTAAAGAATTTACAAGGAATCACCATGGACAAGTTAAAAATGCATTCGCCTGACTTATCACAAAGCAACATCAGCAAAATCAAGGCGCTGTTTCCTAACTGCGTGACAGAAAGTAGTGATGATAGCGGTAATGTTAAGTTGGCCATAGATTTTGACCAGTTAAAACAAGAGTTGTCCGATTCAATTGTTGAAGGGCCACAAGAGCGTTATCACCTTAATTGGCCTGGTAAACGCAAGTCGTTATTAAAAGCAAACTCCAAAATTAATAAAACATTAAGACCAATTGAAAATGAGAGCGTAAATTTTGACTGTACTGAAAACCTTTTCATCGAAGGAAATAACCTATCTGCACTGAAGTTAATCGAAGAGTCATACCTTGGTCAGGTTAAGCTGATTTACATTGATCCTCCATATAACACTGGTGGTGATTTACTTTATAATGATGATTTCTCCATATCTACAGATGTGTTTTTGAAAAATGACTTACAAGTTGACGAAGAAGGTAATAGATTAACAAGTAACCTTCAGGGGAACGGAAGGTTTCATACAAAGTGGTTAAATATGATTTACCCACGCTTGATAAAGGCTAAAAATATTCTTTCAAATGATGGCCTTTTAGCCATTTCGATTGATGATAATGAACTTTCTAATTTGCTATCAGTAGTAGATGAGCTCTTTGGTTGGGAAAATAGAAAAATCATTTGCGTTAAGATGAGTGAGTCCAGTGGACTTAAAATGGGCAGCGTTATAAAAACAGGCTCAATTGCTAAACTGAAAGAGTATGTAGTTATTTGCTCCAAAAAACCAATTAGGGATCTTAGGTTAGAAAACATTCCAAAAGATAAATGGGATACTGAGTACAACATATATCTTGAAGGGTTAACGAAAGAAGACCGTCAGGAAATTAGAGATGAGTCAGATAAAGAAGCTGAAGCAGATATTACGAAATTAGATAAAATTGCCGAACGATTAGAATTTAAGTCTGTCGCCGAGAAAATAAAAGAATTAGAAATACCCAAAGACAAAAAAGAAAGCTGGCTTTTTGAAAACTCATGGCGAATTTGTCAATGCGCCACTTCGTCTACAGTTTTAAAGCTCGCCAATGAAAAGAGAGTTAGAACTAATCAAGTAAACTTCTTTGTTACCTCTTCTACAGGCAAAATTTATTTTGTTCGAGGTTCATACTCAGAAGACTCCTCCAAACCTAGATTACAAATGCTTTTTGCTGATGACAATCTTACAATTCATCCAGGGGACTTTTGGTATGATATTAAGACCACTGGATTAGATGCTGAAGGAGGCGTGTCTTTTAAAAATGGAAAAAAACCTCTAAAACTTTTGAAAAGAATAATCAAGATGGCAACCAATAACGAAGATATTATTTTAGATTTCTTTGCCGGTTCGGGCAGCACCGCTCATGCAGTTTGGGAGTCAAATATCGATGATGGTAGTAATAGAAAATTCATTCTTGTTCAATATCCAGAACCTTTTAATACGAAAAACAAAGATCATAAAGAATCTATAGCGTTTTGTAATAAAAATCTCCTGCCTGCGAATGTAGCCGAGTTATCAAAGCAGAGGCTAAGAATCAACATAGAAAAGCTAAATACAGCTGCCAATACTGATTTAGGTTTTAGGGTACTCAAAATCGATAGTACAAACATGACTGATATTTTTTACCGACCAGATCAAGTTAACCAAGAAGATATGTTTGCTCAAGTTGAAAACATTAAAGAAGATCGCACTGACGAGGACTTATTATTTCAAGTGTTATTAGACTGGGGCGTTGGATTAACGCTACCTATTTCAAAACAGCAACTTTCGTCAAAAGATGTGTTTTTTGTTAATGCCGATGAAGATGGCGAAGGTGCTGATTTAATCGCTTGTTTTGGTAAGGACATCTCAAATGAACTTATCAAAGCTCTTGCAGAAAAGCTGCCACTGCGCGTGGTCTTTAGAGATGATGGTTTTGCTAATGATTCAGTAAAAATTAACGTTGAGCAGATATTTAAACAAATATCACCAATGACCGATGTTAAATCAATTTAAGGTGGCTTTTATGGGAGGAGAAAAATGAGTAGCTCATTGGACAAAGTAACCATTAAGGGTTTTAAATCGATAGAGTCACTTGAAGAATTCGAGCTTAAAGCGCTGAATATTATTGTTGGTGCTAACGGTGCCGGCAAAAGTAATTTTATCGCTTTTTTTAAATTATTAAACGCCTTGATCGATGGTAATTTAAATCGTTTTATCCGTGATAGTGGCGGTGCGGTTGATCAATTATTTGGTGGCCCGAAGAAGACTAAAAAAATTGAGTTTTCAACCCGTTTTGGTACGCGTGGTTTTCGCTTTAATTTAGTTGCAACACCCAGTAATGATGTAGCTATAGAAGATGAAGCACGTTATTACAGCGGTAGCAAAAGTGGTTGGTGGAATTTAGGAGATAGTTCAGTAGGTGAATCTAAAATGGTAGCAGAGGTTAAAAATAATACCTCTGACGCACAGTATTCTCGACCTGTTTATGATGCGATTACCTCTTGGAAGATATATCACCTTCATGACACCAGTGCTTCAGCGCCTATGCGTGGTTACGAAATTGTTCAAGACAATAAAGTACTACGTTGGGATGCCTCAAATATTGGCGCTTTTTTATTGAAATTGAGGGATGATCATAAAAGTGAATATCAAGAAATTGTTAATGCGATCAAATTAGTTACACCATTTTTTGACGATTTCCAATTGGAACCTCGTAAAAGAGGTGAAAAAGAAGAAGTTAATTTGAGCTGGACTCAAAAAGGCTCTGACTACCCAATGCAGCCCTATCACTTATCAGATGGCTCTATTCGTTTTATTTGTTTAGCCACAGCATTGCTACAGCCGAACCCGCCCTCGACCATTATTATTGATGAGCCAGAGCTCGGTTTACATCCTGCGGCGATTGCTATTTTAGCTGAGCTCATTAAAGCAGCGTCTGAACGCACTCAAGTAGTTATAGCAACTCAGTCACCAGAATTAATTAATTACTTTTCTATTGAAGATATCATTGTTGCTAACAGAAAAGACAGTGCAACAACATTCACCCGATTAGATGAAAAGGATTATGAAGACTGGCTTGAAGATTATTCTGTTGGTGAACTTTGGAATAAAAATATTATTGCAGGGGGGCCTGTGAATGAGTGATTACATGGAAGTTGTCGCAATAGTTGAAGGTAGAACAGAGCAAATATTTATTGAGCGTATTCTCAAACCCTATTTAGCAGCAAAAAACATTTTTATGACGGCGACGCAAATATCAAAGCCAGGTCAAAAAGGTGGCGATGTGAAATTTAGCCGTGCTGAAAGAGACATTGGCCGCTTTTTAAAGCAAAGAGCTGATATCTACGTAACACAGTTTTTTGATTACTATGGCCTAAAAGAGTGGCCTAATTTAGAGACTATTACTAATCAAAACCATATAGAAATAGCAGCGCTGTTAAATGATGGCGCAGTAGAAAAGATAAAACAAAATCATACCAATATCGATATTGATAAAAGATTTATTCCTTATATGGCGATGCATGAGTTTGAAACCTTATTGTTCAGTGATGAAGCTATTTTAGCGAATGCGCTTAAGGTAAATGTTGAAGATGTTAATGCCATTGTTGAAGCATGCGGTGAGCCAGAGAAAATTAATAATAGCCGAGAAACAGCTCCATCAAAACGTTTAAATAACTTAAAGCCTAATGGTAAATTCAAAAAAACAACCGAAGGTATCACCATTGCCGAACAAATAGGCATAGATAAAATGCGTGCCCGTTGCCCACTTTTTAATGAATGGTTGAACAAAATAGAAGCTATGATGGAAGCTGTGGCAGGAGACGAAAATGAAGCTTAATTTCAAACCCCTTGAATATCAGCAAAAGTCAGTACAATCGGTCATTGACTGCTTCAATGGTCAACCTAACTCTAAAGGCATTCAATATCGCATTGATCCTGGTGTAGTTAAAAAAGGCCGCACTCAAAGTGTGAACTTTGATGAGGAGGGTTTTAAAAACGCGGCAATTCAGTTGTCGGAAGACCAATTATTAGAAAATATTCATGACGTACAAAAAGCACAGAACTTGCCGTTGTCTAATGGGTTAAAATATTTTACCGATGATAAAGGGGCAAAGTTAAAAGGCGCTTACAAACCTGGTGCAGACATTAATTTAGATATCGAAATGGAAACAGGAACAGGTAAAACCTACTGTTACATCAAAACTATTTTTGAGCTAAATAAACAATATGGCTGGTCAAAATTTATTATCACTGTACCTACTATTGCAATACGCGAAGGTGCGCATAAATCACTAGAAGTAACGGCTGAGCACTTTAACCAAATTTACCATAAGAAGATTCGGTTTTTCACTTACAACTCTAAAGATTTACACAAGATAGAAAGCTTTTCGTCTGACTCTGGCATTAACGTGATGATCATTAACATTCAAGCGTTTAATGCCACTGGCGCTGATAACCGTCGTATTTATGAAGAGTTAGATGATTTTCAAAGCCGTAGGCCAATAGATGTTATCAGCGCTAACAGACCGATATTAATTTTGGATGAACCACAAAAAATGGAAGGTAAGGCCACACAAGAGTCTTTGCCGCGTTTTAATCCATTATTTATCCTTCGCTATTCAGCGACTCATAAAACAGTTCATAACAAGATTCACCGCCTTGACGCATTAGATGCCTATAATCAAAAGTTGGTAAAGCGTATATCTGTGCGTGGCATTAAAACCAATGGTTTAGCTGGCACAAATGCTTACCTTTACCTTGAACAAATAGAAATATCTAAGAAAGCCCCAGTAGCGCGTTTAGAGATTGAGCAAAAATTAAAATCTGGCAACATTGTGCGCAATATCATCAAAGTACATAAAGGTGATCGCCTTATTGATTTATCTAATGGCCTTGCCGAATATGATGGTTTTGTCGTTTCTGACATAAATCCGGTTACGGATACCATTGATTTTTTAAATGGTAAAAGTATTCAGGTTGGTGTCGCGTCAAATGATATTACTGAAGAGGCTATGCGCCGGATTCAAATACGAGACACTATTAAAACGCATTTAGATAAAGAGCGCCGGTTATTTGCAAAAGGTATTAAGGTGTTATCACTATTTTTTATCGACTCAGTCGTTAAATATCGTGACTACAGCCAGGAAGATGAAAAAGGTGAATACGCTAGAGCGTTTGAAGAAGAATATGAAATTCTAAAATTAGAATTTTTATCTGAGTTACCTGAAACTGACCCATATAAAAAATACCTCGCTAACATTAGTAGTAACAATACTCATGAAGGCTACTTCGCGATTGATAAAAACCGAAAGCAAGTAGACCCCAAAGTTAAAACTCGTGGTGAAGAGCGAGGTTTAGCGAATGATGAAGGGGCGACTGCCGCTTACGATCTTATTCTGAAAAATAAAGAACAACTATTAAGTTTTAGTGAACCTAAGCGTTTTATCTTCTCTCATTCAGCATTGCGTGAAGGTTGGGATAATCCGAATGTTTTTGTGATATGTATGCTTAAACATGCAGACTATGACAATGTGGTATCCCGCCGCCAAGAAGTCGGCCGTGGTTTACGTATTGCGGTTAATCAGAATGGTGAAAGACAAGATCACCCTGCAACGGTTCATGAAACCAATATCTTAACTGTGGTGGCCAACGAAAGTTTTGGTGACTTTGTAAAAGGTTTACAAAGCGATATTGCCGAATCGCTATCAGCTCGACCTAAGAAAGCAGACAAATCTTATTTCGTTAATAAGATTATTAAAACTGACGATGGTGATCTAGTAATTAATGACGAAATGGCAAAAGCTATTGAACGTTACTTAATTAAGAATGATTACACTGACGATAATGATGAAATTACTGATCTTTACCATAAAGAATTAAAAGCCGGTGAGCTTGGTAAACTCCCCGAGTCATTAGCGCCTTTCACTGACCAGGTTATCGAGTTAATTAACGGTGTATTTAGCCAAGCACAGATGCCTGAAATTACTGATGATCGTAAACCTAAATCGAATGTATTAAATGCTAATTTCGATAAAAAATCGTTCCAAAAACTTTGGAGTAAAATAAATCGTAAAGCAGTATATCAAGTTAATTTTGATTCAAGTGAATTAGTTAAAAATTCAGTAGATGCAATTAACCAAAATTTATTCGTGACGCCTTTGCAATACACTATCGAGGTGGGCGATCAAAAAGAACAACTTTCAGAAAATGAACTAAAACAAGGGAGCAGCTTTGAAGTTCGTGAGACTGATCGACAATTGCACAAAACAACTGTGCAATCTTCAGTGCCTTATGACTTATTAGGTGAAATTTCTGAAGATACTAAGTTAACTCGGAAAACTATTTGTGAAATTTTACAGGCTATTTCACCTGAAAAATTTGGCTTATTTAAAGTTAACCCTGAACAATTTATTAGTGAAGTAACACGTTTAATTAATGAAGAAAAAGCAACGGCTACCATTCAGCATTTGTCTTATGACTTAATTGATGAGACTTACGACAGCGATATATTTACCCAGAATCAGGTGATAAATGATTTTAGTAAAGTCGTCGATAACCTTAAAAAACACGTTTATGATTTTGCATCTACAGATTCGAAAGTTGAACGAAAATTCATTGAAGAAATGGACACCAGCAACGAAATTGAAGTTTATGCCAAACTACCAAGAGGTTTTACTATACCTACGCCACTTGGCACAGAAGGATACAACCCTGACTGGGCAATAGCGTTTAAAGATGGTGCTGTTAAACATGTGCTGTTTATTGCTGAAACCAAAGGCTCAATGTCTACTATGCAACTTAAAAAAATTGAAGAAGCTAAAATTGAATGTGCGAAAAAGTTCTTTCAGCGTTTAGAGCTAGAAGTAGATTCAGACGATGAAGCTGAAAAAGTTAAATTCAATATGGTTGCTAGTTATGATGATTTGTTGAAAGTAACTGGGCAGAATTAAAGTCGCGTGGTGTTAACAATAGTTATTGCAC
>NZ_BADX01000056.1:0-25152 GCF_000241365.1 Pseudoalteromonas sp. BSi20480
TGCAGTCTTTTTTTTTGTGTCTAAAAATTCACCTTGGAACGATCTTTGTATATTATTTAGTAAGATAATTTTTGTACGTGGTGAACATGCGCCTATTTTTAAAAAGTTCGTTATTAGCTGTGCCCTTAGTGTCAGTGTCTTTATTTATATCTTCCAATACGTTAGCAGATGAATCACCTGCTGCAGTACCGCTATACACTGAATCAGAGCTTATCGCGTTAATAAATAAAAATGTGCATTTGCAGCGTGTAAAGGCAGATGATTGCCAGCTAGTTCAAGATATTGAAGCGCGAGCCAATAAAATGGCATTGCCATCCTATCAATTTTTATATGGCGATATGCTTGCTTATAATGTGTGTGTTGAGCGAAATGTAGAGCTAGGCGTGTATTATATGAGAAAGTCTGCTGAGCAAGGCTTAGCGGCAGCGCTTGAGCAGTTAGGTCGCTATTACGATACCGGAAGGCTAGTTCAACAAGATAAAGCCATGGCTATTACGTATTTACGTGAAGCTTCTGCACAAGGTAACTTAAAAGCGCAGTTACGTTTAGTGAAGTTGTTCAATGATGGCTACGGTAGCCCACGGGATTTTGAAGATGCATATCGTTGGTTGTTTAATGCAATGGTAGCAGATAAAGCAACGCATAAAAAAATTGAAAACGCCCTAACTAAGCTTGCGCAAAAAATGCCTGATAGTGTCGTAGAGCGCGCTCGGTTACCTATGTAATACTAATCAAGAATAAACTTTAACTAAGCGAGTTGCTGTAAATTTAGCAAAAAGCCCTAATAAAATTAGGGCTTTTTTGTGAGCGTTATTTTAATTAACTTTATTCTTTGTCTTTAAGTTGTGGGTCTTTTAATAACGACATTTTTGGGGGGTGCAGTGCCACAATACGCTCACCTTCTTGAGGTGGTTTGTCCATATTAAGTGTGAATGGTGTTACTTTAGCTGGTGTATCGTCATCGTTGTCTTTATCTCCTTTGAGAATAAATAAAGGGATAGCCTCAGGGTTCATTTCTAAGTATTGCTCCCAGCTAAACTCATCTGAAATACGTGTAGCACTTACTTTTCCGCCTTTAGCAATGACACTGCTTAAGCGAGCGTACGAACCTTCATCCCCAAATAATATTTGACGCGATAAAAAGGTCGCACTGTCTTTATTAGCTTTAGCGTGTGTTGTTGATGAGCGTAGCGAAAACACGTTTTTTTCATTGAGTAAATGTGAAAAATACTGCACACCTAATGCATTGTGATGCCTGTTCGGTGAAAGCGCTAAAACACTTCGGATAGTTGTAAGCGGTAAGTATCGTTCAGCATGCTCTGATTGCGGATTACCATAATAGCAAGGCAAGCCATCCATACGTGCCATTTTGCAGTTTTCCCATGCCGGATCTGAAAGGTGGACAGGAATATTTTGCTCTTTTAAACCTCGCCCTATTGCACGTGACACATGGTTAGCCCCAATAATTAAAATAGTATTAGGTGATGGTTGACGCACACCTAGTAACTTAGCCACAGGGATTGCGGTTAGGCTTTGTAGTACAACAGTTATAATAATAACTGTAAAAATAAGTGGAACCATTTTTTCTGCATCAGCCACACCCGCTTCCATCATACTAAGTGCAAACACAGAACCAACAGCGGCTGCTACAATACCCCTTGGCGCAATCCAGGCGAGTACTAAGCGAGATTTAATTGGTAAGTCGGTACCAAAGGTAGAGATAGCAATACATAAAGGGCGTGCTACGAATAACACAATCGCTAAAAATATAAATACATCACTGTCTAACATCATTAAGTCGGAAAGCTGTAGACGGGCTGCGAGTAAGATGAAAAGCGTTGATATAAGAATCATCGATAAGTCTTCTTTAAACTCTAAAACAGAGTCTATTTCTAGGTCATCTTGATTCGCAAGCCAAATACCAAATACCGTTACGGCCAATAAGCCTGACTCATGGCTTAAGTAGTTTGATACAGAAAAGCTAATTAATACCAGCGCTAAAATACCAAACTTATGTAATTCAAATGGCAACCATTCTCGGCGCATTAATTGAGTTGTAACCCAGCCTGCTGCTACCCCTATTGTTAGACCAACTCCAACAGTTTTAACTAAAGCAACAATAGTATGGCTTAGTACCTCGCCTTGGCCTACTAACATTACTGCTTCAAATACCAGTACAGCAAACAATGCCCCGATAGGGTCAATAACAATCCCTTCCCAGCGTAGAATGCGGTCTATGTCTTGTGTGGGGCGCATGGAGTTTAGTAAAGGCGCTATTACTGTCGGGCCTGTTACCACAAGCACTGCGCCGAGCACAGCAGCAACCCGCCAATTGAGCTCAAGTAACCAATAGGCACTTAAACTAATTACAACACAAGTTGCAATCATACCAATGGAGCATAGGTTTCTGACTACTTTACCAATTCCCTTTAACTCCCTAAAGTGAAGGGTAAGGGCGCCTTCAAATAAAATAACAGCCACACTTAATGATACGACAGGGAAGAGTAAGTCGCCTAAAAGTGCATCAGGGTCTAAAACACCACTAAATGGCCCAAGTAACAGGCCAGTGAGCAATAAAAAAAGAATAGCGGGTACTCTAAATGCCCACGCTACCCATTGGGCAAGCACTGAGCAGAGTGCGATACCGGCTATGTAAATTGCTGACATAGATTAAGAATTCCTTATTATGATTTTATTTAAAGTATAACGATTTTAGTTGTTATTAAAGGGGTATACACGGGAAAATCAACTATTACTATTTAATTTTAGCCGCTAACAAAATATTAGTACGTATTAATTATGGTTAGCGTTGCTAAATATTTTATAAATTATCAATAACACCTTCTATCTTCATGATTTGAAAGTAAAAAAGTTTGTTACTAAACGCTTTTCAATGTGGTCGTTTGAATTTTAGCCTTGATCTTACGACCTAATTTAGCGTATTATACTTCGAGTTCGAATAATTAGGTATCTAATTAAATTATCTGGGAAATAAATTCGTCGTTAATGTTACGGTCATATTTGCTAGGTATAATCGTTATTTAGAAGCTAGTTCAGTATTTGAACGTCTAAAATATAATTTATTTAATTACTTGATACGGTTTATCTCAAGCATTTAAAGTTTGAGTTGAATTGATATCTTTCAATGTTTAACCCCCATCGTGGCGGTTAAATCTCGGTCCTTTAGTCTTCACCCTATCTGTTGGTGTACCAGACTTTAGAGGCTCTATGTATGTTGTTAATAAAAAAGTCACCAAGGCTTTTTACAGCGATGCATAAACAACACTTTTTAAACTTTCTTATAGGCATTACTTTCATTGCAAGGTATCTGCTTCTTTATATCTGAGCTTAAATTTAAAGCCTTGTTTTTAGATTTTGGCTTTCTTGTGTGTGTTTAAAAGTGTTGCTAAAAAAATACAAATTCGAAGCTACATATATTGGTAGCTATTTAGTTTAGCTCATTAACACTGAGCACATATAAAATGGAAAGTAGAAGACTTATGCAAAAGTTAAATTGGCGACGCATTGTTTTAAAAGTAGGTAGTGCACTTATTGCTCCAGATCAAGACGGTTGTCGTTCTCGTTACATACTTACTATCGCACAGTTTATTGTTCGTTGTCGTGCTCGCGGCATTGAGGTCATTTTAGTTTCATCAGGTTCTGTTGCGGCAGGTTCGCATCTATTTCCATCAGATCAACCCCGTTCAGTTGTATTAAAAAAAGCAATGGCCGCCGCTGGTCAAACTGAAATGATTGCTATGTGGGACCGCTTTTTTGATTTTCCATCTGCCCAGCTTTTGCTCACTCATGGTGATTTGCGCGACCGAGAGCGTTATCAAAGTATTCGTGAAACCGTGTTTACATTATTAGAGCATGGTGTTTTACCTATCATTAATGAAAATGATGCGGTAACTACTGATGACCTTAAAGTAGGTGATAACGATAATTTATCAGCAATGGTTGCAGCAGCCGCTGATGCAGACGCTTTACTGATTTTTTCAGACGTAGATGGTTTATACGATAAAAACCCAAATCTTCATGACGACGCTGTTTTATTACCTGAAATAAAATCAATTGATGATTCTATTTACGCCATGGCAGGATGTGCTACTAGCGCGGTAGGTACTGGCGGTATGAAAACTAAAATAGAAGCGGCAGAAAAAGCAACATCACACGGAATCGCAACATATATAATTAATGGTTTTAAAGAAGAGACATTTAATCGTTTATTAGAGGGTGACAACCCTGGAACAATATTTTTACCATACGAAAAACCAATGCAAGATTCTGTGCATTGGATGACACACACTGCGAACGAGCAAGGTGAAGTTGTGGTAGATGGAACATTTGATGAATCAATCGAAGGTGAAACAGGCATAATTCGCGGCGATGAAATTGTTGAAGTACATGGTGAGTTTGCAATTGGCGACACCATACTCGTTAGAAGTGAAGATGGTACGCGTTTAGCTAAAGCGACCGCAAATTACAGTAGTTGTTTGTTGAATTTCATTGCAGACAACGAACAAAGTGAATTTAGTGAAAAAATGCAGGATTCTATTGGACCTGTTATTTCAGAAAAAGATATCGCATTATTGGAGAAGTCATGAGTTTAATTACGGATATTTCGCGTCAGGCAGCTAAAGCTGCAAATACACTTGCTTTACTCGACACCGAGACAAAAAACCAAGTGTTAACAGAAATGGCTGCGGCATTAAGAGAGCAAAAAGCATTTATAATTCAAGAAAACGAAAGTGATTTAAGCGCTGCGCGCGACAACAATTTGCCTGCGGCAATGGTTGATCGTCTAACTCTGAACGATGAACGCATAGAATCGATGGCTGAAGGGATAGAAGTTATAGTAAGCCTGGATGATCCAGTGGGTCAGCTTCGTGAAATCACGGAACGACCTAATGGTATTAAAATTCGTAAAATGCGCGTACCACTTGGTGTTGTTTGTATGATTTATGAAGCACGCCCTAATGTGACCGCAGACGCTGGTGCTTTGTGCTTTAAATCGGGTAATGGCGTTATTTTACGCGGTGGTAAAGAGGCGCTCAAAAGCTCACAAGCGATTGCCAGTGTAATGCACAGTGTACTTGAAAAGCACAACTTACCCGTTTCATTAATCTCGGTTATTCCAGATCCCGATCGTGCACTTCTTATGGAGTTGATGCAGCAACGTGATAGCATCGATTTAATCATTCCTCGCGGCGGTGAAGGGTTGATTAACTTTGTTACCGAGAACAGTACCATTCCTGTTATTCAGCATTACAAAGGCGTATGTCATTTGTATGTTGATAAAGACGCAGACCTAGAGGTTGCGATTAATTTATTACTTAATGGTAAAACACAACGAACGGGTGTATGTAATGCACTTGAAGGTTTGGTTGTACATGAAGATATCGCAGATGAGTTCCTAAACCTATGTGCGGTAGTACTTCGTCAAGAAGGTGTAAAGATCAATGCTGACAGCTTTGCTGCCAAATACTTTGATAATGCAACTGTTTTAGCTGATGATGAGTTTGGTGAAGAATACCTAGATTTAGAAATCGCGATACGCGTAGTACCTACATTTTCAGCCGCTGTTGAGCATATTGCTCAATTTGGCTCAAATCACACAGAAGTGATTTGTACTAAAAACCAAGCCGCAGCTGAGTTATTTCAACGTAGTGTAGATGCGTCAGTTGTGATGGTGAATGCATCGTCTCGTTTTTCTGATGGTTCACAGTTAGGATTGGGTGCAGAGATAGGCATTGCTACATCTAAGCTTCATGCGTACGGTCCTATGGGGCTTGAATCACTCACAACAGAAAAATATTTAGTGAATGGCGAAGGTCAAGTTCGCGAATAAATTTTATATTAATTTTACAAAAGCCGAGCATAGCTCGGCTTTTTATTTTTGATAAAAATCACTTTAATTTAGCTAGCCAATCGTTTACTGGCTCAGGTTTATGCAAGTGATAACCCTGTAGTATCACCTCCGGGTATTCCTGTAGTAAATCGAAGTGTGATTGGTTTTCGACACCCTCTGCAACAACGTCTAATTCAAATAAACGTCCCAAACTCACAATCATATCAATTATTAACTTATCATTTTTATTTGTTGGCGCTTCGAGCACAAAAGAACGGTCTATTTTAAGCTCTTGAATTGGTAATTGCTTTAAATATGTGAGGCTTGAATAGCCAGTTCCAAAATCATCAATTGATACTTTTACACCCAACTTTTTGAGGTTATGCACAGCTTCAATAGCAGAGTCCATATTATTTAGTAGCGTACCTTCAATAATCTCTATAGTGAGTTGCGACGCAATAACATTATTAATTGTTAGCTGTTCAACTAAAAAGGCTAAAAAGCGTGGCTCATGGAAATGTCGACCACTTATGTTTATTGATAAACTTAAGTGAGGGTGTGTTTGATTAATCTTAGCTAATGTTTTTAAGGCATTTTCACATACCCAGCAATCTAAGTCATAAATAACGTCAGACTCTTCAGCAATAGAAATAAACTCACTGGGGCTAATAAAGCCTTTTGTCGTGTGTTGCCAACGAAGTAAAACCTCAGCTCCTTTTAAAATTTGATCACTATCATATTGAGACTGTAAATGAAGCGATAACTCGTTATAAGCGATTGCTTTGCGTAGGTCTTGCTCAATTTCGAAACGCCTTTTTGCTTGTTCACCAAATGAGGTGTCAAAAAATGTAACTCGGTTACCCCCTTTCTCTTTTGCTTTATAGCAGGCAGCTTCACAGTTTCTGATAGTCTCGATAGCGCTTTCCCATTGCCCATGTTGCGGGAATATGTACATACCAATACTTACTGTTAGGCTAACTTCCTTTAAATCAACAAAAAAAGGCAGTCTTACGGATGTAAGAATTTCTTGTGCTTTTTTCTCTGCAATAATTTGGGCTCTTGCTCTGCCAATGCCTTTATCTAGGACAGACAACGTTGCAAAGGCATCGCTTCCCAAGCGAGCAATAATATCATTATTATCAGTATTTGTATGGATACGCTTAGTTAGTTCTTTTAGGACATGGTCACCGGCTAGCAGGCCCATTCCATCATTAAACGAGTGAAACCCATCTACATCGATAATAAAAATATAGGCAAAATTTTTGTCAGTGGAACAGCTTTGTAATTGCTGCTCTAACTGCTTTAAGAAGCTGTTACGGTTAGGTAGGGCGGTTAATTCGTCATGCCAAGTTAAGTAATCTATTCGCTCCTGGGTCACTTTTAGGCTTGATATATCGCTAAATACACCGATGTAGTGATCGTTGGTATCGTGTTCATTTTTTACAAGGCTCAACGTTAGCAATTCAGGGTATAACTCACCACTTTTGCGTCGGGTAACTAACTCACCACTCCAGTAGCCGGCTTCACTTGCGTGTTGCCATACTTGTTCAAAGTTTATATTTGGCTGGTTATTTTGTTTGATATCGTGAATATGCATATTTAACGAATTAGCTTCATCGTAACCCGTGATGCGGCAAAAAGAAGGATTAACCGCGATTATTTTGCCTGTACTGTTGGTTATCACAACACCGTCAGCTGTACTCGTTAGTGCGTGAAAAAAGAGTTGATGTTTAGATGATAACTGCTTTAATTCTTTTTCTCTAACATCCAGCTCCATTGCTAAAGATTCTATTTCAAGCAGCTTGTCATGTAGGTCAAAGTTTTTCTCTATTAATCGGTCTAGCATACCTTGTGCTGTTATATGTGTACGAATGCGAGCTCTGACTAAGGCTAATTTATAAGGCTTGTGAATATAGTCTATGGCGCCCATAGCAAAGCCTTTTTCTTCTGACTCTTCTTCTGTCAGTGCGGTAACAAATATGATCGGAACGCTTTTTGTTTTGGGTTTCCCTTTTAATATGGTGCACACTTCATAACCATTCATTCCCGGCATCATTATGTCGAGTAAAATTAAATCTGGGCGGGTAGACTCAATAAACGTTAGTGCTTGTTCTCCACTTGTCGATATTCGAACATCGTAGTCGGTTGAAAGCCCTTCTACCAAAACATGTAAGTTACTTGGTTCGTCATCAACAATTAGAATTAAAGGTTTTTGTCGCTGCGCTTTTTGTTCACTTTTATTTGTGGTGGAATGAGTTAAATGCACTGTTAATCCTTTTTACATAGTATTTAAATTCTGAATCACTCAATCATTAATGCTTTGTGTCTGCTTTATATGTGTCAATAATCGAAATTACAGACGGATAGTCGAAATTATTAATCGCCTCTATTAGTTTTGATAAGCCGTGTTCAGTATCATAGCTATTCGCTTCTAAATGCCTTTTTAGGTCGTTTGGGATAGGACGAGACGCTAATGCTAGTGAGTGAATCTCATTTATCACTACCAGCTCATCTTCGAGATTGTGTCGTTTCGGCTCTATATTTTCCAAATTGAGTGTCGCTAATAATTCTTTAATAGAAAAAAGCGTTGCTGCCAAATTTTCTTTTAATAAATCTATATTAAGCGAACTTTCCTCAAGTAGTGCTTTTTCAGTCTCTAATGCACACTTTTGCAGCTTCTCTAGCCCTAATGTACCCGCTAACCCCTTCAGTGTATGCACCGTTCGCTTTAAAGTAGCAACATCATTATTGTTTATTAATAAATCAGCCTTCGCTGAAAAGTTATTATTACCATCTATAAACCGAGTAAGCAATGTCATGAGTAAAGTTTCATTGTTATCAACGTTTTGCTTTGCTTTTACTAAATTTATTGTTTGCAAATTATCTCTACTTTTTAGGTGTTTATCTAAGCTTTCGTAAAGCGCGTCAAATACAATGGGTTTAACCAAAAAGTCATCCATACCTGCATCAGCGGCTGCTTTTTTATCTCTGGGCTCTACAGCAGCACTTAAAGCAATAATAGGCATATTGTAGCCTTTAGCTCTTAGTTGTTTTGTTGCTTCAAGGCCGTCCATATGGGGCATTTGTATATCCATAAATACAATATCAAAATGTTGAGCCGATACTTTATCTATAGCGTCTCGTCCATCGTTTGCAATTGTTGTATTAAGATCAAATTTACTTAGCATTGCAGAGGTTATTTCTTGGTTAAGTTTATTATCATCTACAACAAGTGCCTGATAGGCCGCTAGTTTTGGCAGGTCTACTGTTGCAGGTAAAGGGGCCTTTTTGTTATTAGTTTGAGCAGCGCGCTGCTCAGCAATGGTGAATGGAAGGGTAAATAAAAACTCACTTCCTTTACCAAGTTCACTTTTTACTTGTAAGTCACCACCTAATAATTTGGTTAGCTGTTTGCTAATCGTTAGGCCAAGCCCTGTGCCTCCGTACTTTCTTGTTGTACTTGAGTCGCCTTGAGCAAATGATTCAAACACCCTATCAGATTGCGTTTGCGTCATACCGATACCAGTATCACTGATACTAAATCGTAACTGTACTTTGTTTTCTTTTTGAAAAATGACTTCTATGGTTAATGACACCTCACCGTTATCAGTAAACTTAATGGCATTACCAATACAATTATTAATTATTTGATTTAGCTGGATAGGAGCGCCTAAAAGGGTCATATGTCTGTCGGCATGCACTACACAATTTAAAACTAATCCTTTTTGTTGTGCATTAATCGAAAATAAATCTTCAACGTTAGATACGATCGTATCGAGTGTAAAAGGAATTTTCTCAAGTTTGACGTTATTAGAGTCGAGTTTTGAAAAGTCTAAAATATTGTTTAAAACTTGCAGTAAACTTTGCGCGCTGGAAAAAGCTTTTTTAGCGTATTGCTCCTGCTTTGCGGGCATTTCACTACTTTGTAAGAGTTGAAGCATACCCAATATGCCGTTCATTGGTGTGCGAAGTTCATGGCTCATATTTGCCACAAAATCGATTTTAGTTTTATTAGCCTTGTTTGTTTCCTCTATTGCTTGAGTAAGCTCTGTATTCATGGCTTCCATTTTTACATTTAAAGCGCGTGTTTCATCAAGTAATTGCTTCGTTTCCTCACTTTTTAAATAAAGTGTATTAGCCGCTTTTAACACAGATGCAATTTCGCTCAGCTTTGTATGCTTATTTTTTAGTGTAATTGGCTCACCTTCATTCATACTATTAAGTAGCAAGGTAAGCTGTGATAGGGGTTTAATAACAAAAGCAACAATAAAATAACAAAGCAGCAAAATAATAATCAGAATTAGAAAGGTAAATAGGCTGCTTTGCTTGGTTTTTTTCGTTAATTCACTATTAAATTGCGACTTAACCAAATTTAATTTTTCTTCTTCAGCGCTTTTAATTTTATTAGTTAGGTATAAAAGTTCGTTTTCGATCCCTGTCAGCACAACATTCACAGAGTAGGTGTAACTACGTGTTAGAAGTATTAGTTGGTTATGTGTTTTTTTAAGATTAATTGTTTTATCAAGCAAGGAGTCATTAATAGCTGACATACGGTTAATTTTTGTGTGCAAAAACTCTAGATTTTGCTTCACATTTTGAGCTTCATCAAAATTAGGTTTATAAAGGTAGCTGACAGCTGCATGCTTAAGGTTACTAATGGTTAGTAAAATATCATTGTAGAGAATTTTTTTATCTTCATTTGATAGTGACTCAAGTGCCATTACCTTTTTTTGTAGCTCTTCAATGGGCTGTTTAAATCCAGATGAGTATATTTGCTCGCGCTTTTGTCTGTTAATAACTACTTTTTCAAATGTTGTTTCATAGTTTTTTAGGTGCTCGCTGAGGCGAGTAAGCATATTTTTATATTCAGGGGTTTTGTCTAGCGTGTTTAATGTTAATTGCCCTAAATGAATATTTGCTTGGTCTAAATATGTTTTAAACTTTGCAATATTATTTTTATTAGCGTCATCAATAAATGCAACGGCATGACTTTGTAAGGCGATGACATCTCTTTCTAGTTTTACTACAGCCTCACTTTTACTAATAGCATTGTTTTGAATGTTTTGCAGGCTGGTTAACGACTCTTGCAAGTGGTTAAATAAATAACTTTGTAAAAGAAGCAGTCCAGCTAGTACCGCTAAGGTCGCAATTATTTTTGATTTAATAGAACGCATTAGCGACTTATTAACTCATACCACTTTTGTAAACTGTAGTCGTAGGTTGGCATAACGGTATTCCATACTGCAACGTTGCTGAAGCGCTTAGTATAGCTTCCGCCATTTCTTTGCTCGCCTTTTCTAACCGCAATATTACCATTTGTTTCTAGTAAATCAGTGCTTGCGATTTTGCCGTCATACCAATAGTCCCATTCATTCTGTGAAAGTAATGGTTTAGAACGCTGCGGATTGCTTATGTAATAACCTTGGCGAGCAATAAACGCACCTGGCCAGCCAGATAACCACCAATTCATATAATCGTAAGAGGCATCTTTCACACTATCATGCGTTTGTGACGACAAGCACATTACACCATGCCAGCCTCTGTAGCCTTCTTTAGGTGCTGCAAAGCGCACATTTATGCCTTGGCCATTTAGCGCAGATACCGCAGGAGAAAACATACTTTCAATATGAACACGCTCATCTTTCATATACTGAACAGATTCAGGCACTGAGTTCCAATAACCGCTAAAGTGGCCTTGGCGTTTGAGCTCAAGTAGTACCTTAAATAAGTTATCCAATTCAATACGAGTCATTGCCCCTATATTGTTAATTTTCACAAGCCCTTTAGCTTTAGCAGCAAGCGCTAAGTCAAATAAACCAATAGTAGGCGCATTTACAATACCTACTTTTCCTCTGTGTTGCTCATCCAGTAACCATCCCCAACTTTCAGTTTCATAGGCAATTCCGGGTTTAATGAATTTAGTGTTATAACCAAAGGAGTCTACATTGTGCACGTAGGGTAAAAAGCTTATTAAGTCGCTTTCTTGCTCACTGAGTGTGCCATCGGGCTGTACATTTAATATTTTAAAGGGAGCGTCACCTGCACCAATATTGGCATCTTCTGATAACTTTCCTGTTTTTGTAAGGCTATTTATTTCGTTAAAATAAGTAAGGCGTTTTTTTTCTATGGGTTGTATTGAGCCTGCATTCCACAACACATTAATACTGTTTGACCACTGCTCGTATAAATCAAATGAGCTGGGGTCCATTGAGGCTCTTTGCAAAACAGCGGCACTACCAGCGGGCGTAAATTCAATATTAATGCCTAAATCACTCATGGCTTGCTTACGAATTGCGTCCTGTAAGGTTACATGTGTGCCAAGCACTCTTATTGTGACCTTGTTACGAGCAAAAACATAAGGAACATGGGTTATAGCGCCTGCAGTTAAGCCTATAGCTGCAAGTTTTTTAAGTGTTGAGCGTTTTGGAGAGTCCATGATTTACCTAAGGCATTAATAGATATACAAGTATGTATAGCTAATAATTGATAAAGACTCAAGATAATAGAGATAAATGAAAAACAAAATAAAATGAATGAATTAGGGTGTTTTTGAAGTAAAGAATATATTTGAGAAAGGAGTAGGAAAGTGGTGGAGCTAAGCAGGATCGAACTGCTGACCTCCTGCGTGCAAGGCAGGCGCTCTCCCAGCTGAGCTATAGCCCCACATTCCTAGTTTATGCATAACATAAACGCTTGGCTGCTGAGTTCCAAGCGGGACGAACTTTAAGTTTTTTTATAAATTTGGTCAAGTATTTTTTCGCTAATTTTCACAGTTTAGATGAATTTTTGATAGACTCGGCTTAATTACTCATTAAAACGACAGAAAATAATGAAAAAAAGCGTTTTGGTACTGATGGTTTTACTTTCGGGTTGTGCATCAAATGAAGAGCCGCCTTTTGAAATAAACAACAAACAGTTTTTTGAAAAACAAGATGAGCAAGGAAATAATGTATTTGCTTATGTTGTATCGGTTAAAGCTAAGCACCGTGAGAACTTTAATCTCGATCGTGGACGTAATAACACACCTTCTCGCAGTGAAGTTAAGGAATATATTGAGCAAGAACACTTTGAAGAGTCGAGTGTGTTAAAGCTAAAATTAGAAGACCAGGCCGTTGAATTATTAAAGCAAGAGCTTACAAAGCGTGAATACTGCGCTAATAATCATGAGATAACAGACGTTCTGTGGCGAGATCTAAGCGTGCAATTAAGAGGGCGTTGTTTGTAACTATGTTAGCGGACAAAACAAAATTAGAGGCGTGTTTAGCGCATTTAAATATTAATTACGATGTTATCGAACACCCACCTTTACATACTAGCTTAGCAGCGGATGAATTACTGCTTGAACGCCCAGGTACCCGTTTAAAAAATTTATTTTTGCGTGATAACGAAGGTAAACGTCACTTTTTAGTAATTACAGCTCACAATAAGCAGTTGGACCTAAAAGCGCTCTCTAAACAGCAAGGTTTGTCGCGTTTAGGGTTCGCTTCAAGCGAACGTTTAGCAACCTATTTAAAAGTTGCACCAGGATGTGTATCAATGCTTGCGCTACTAAACGATAAACAAAATGCGGTAACAGTATGGTTAGATCAAGATATTTGGTTTGGTGAGTTATTTCACTGCCACCCCTTTGAAAATACGCTGACATGGATTTTGAGTAAATCAGACCTAGAAACCTTTTTTAAGCATACGGGTCATCAACCGCGTGTCATGTTTTTACCGTCAAGATAAGCCCAGGTAATAAGAAAAAAGCCGCACAAACAAACAACAAGTAAGGTAAACATAAATGCTGTTTGTCCGTACTGTTGATAAACTAAACCCGGTAATAGCGAGCCACAAGCCCCGCCACTGTAATAAAACGAGACATACCCTCCGTTTGTGACGCTTGGTGGTGCTTTACTTATTTGATTGACCAGTGGAGCTGCGGTTGAATGAATAATAAACATAGCCGCACAAAATAGCGTGAATGCAGTTAAAAATACGCTTAGCTGGTGGCTTATTAGCGCAACAATACTAAGGCTATAAAAAATGAAAGTCGCTGCTAATACGTGCCAAGCGGAAGGTGCTTTTTTTAGTAGCCAAGGCGTCGCAATAGATGCCAAAGCACCAATTAAATAGCCGCTATAAACTAATCCAATATCACGGGTGTTGGTAATTAAAAATGTTTTTTGCAGTATAAAAGGCAAATAATTAAGTAAAGCAGCAAAACAAAAAAACATACAAAACACAGCGCTGTAAACTTTTAAAAGAGGGCCTTCCTTAAGTTGTTTGATGTAATCTAGAGGTGATTTTGGAGCATGGGTGCTAAGGTTGTTGAATTTCTGGGGCTTTATTAATATGGCTAAAAAAACAAGCATAAAAGCAATTAAGTAATAAAAGCTTTGCCAATGCCATAAGTCACTAAACAGTGCAGCAAGTACTCTTCCAAAGTAACCACCTGCAATACTGCTGCCTATATAAAGTGTCATATTTTTTTGAAGTGTATCAGCGCTAAAGCTTATCCCTATGAAACTGGTCATGGCGGTTAATGCTGCGGGAAGAGTAAGGCCTTGTAAAAACCTTACTAACAGCAAGAGCTCAAAACTAGGCACCCATATAAATAGCAAGCAGCTAAAGCTCAGTATTATCATTGCAATGCGAAGTATTTTTAAAGGATTCTGTTTAGCTAAAAATAAGCCGTATACTAATGGTGCAATAGCGAGTGGCAGCATGGTTGCCGTCATAAGGCTACCAGCAACGGCAGGCGATACATTATATTCACTCGCAAATAAGTTCAGTAACGGTTGAGGTGCATAAAGCACAAAAAATATAACAATGGAGCAAGCAAGTAGATGAATTAAGCGCATTATTTGGCTTATGAGTTAGCTAGTTGGCTACTTAATTGTATTGAAAGTTAACTCTAATTGATAATTAAAAGTACGATTATTGCTTTATATCATGCTTAGTATGAAGGAGTTTGTTAGATTAATACCAATAGCACTGTTATTTAAACGCGTTGATGATTAAAATGAGCGTAATATTAGTTTTTACTGGAACAATGCCATGGGTTCATTACAAGACCAATTGCTTCAAGCAGGGTTAACAACATCGCATAAAGCTAAAGTTGCTAAATCAGAAAAACGTAAGCAACAAAAAAACAAAAAAAGGGGGCGACAAGTAACCCTAGTGATCTGCAAAAGCATATTCAACAAACTAAACTTGAGCAGCAGAAAAAAGCAGAAGAGCTTAACCAAGTTCGCCAAGTTAGCCTTAAACAGCGTGAGCAAGAAGCGCGCGTTAAACAAATTTTAGAGCACAACAACCAAGATGCTATTCGTGGTGAGCGAACCTTTAATTTTACTTACGACAAAAAAGTTAAAAGTATTGAAGTGAATGAAAACACTCAAAAAGCATTGTCGGGTGGTCGTTTAGCAATTTGTGTCCTAGAAGGGCAGTTTTATGTATTAGAAGACGAACCCGCTCGCAAGGTGGCTGAAGTTGACGAAAAATACATTGTTTTTCATGTTGAAGCTGAAAATAAACCAAAAGATGAAGACGATCCGTACGCAGATTTTGAAGTGCCAGACGATTTAGTATGGTAACAATCAGTTAAGCGTCTGCTCATATTTATTTGCTAAACTAATTATGAGCATAAAACGAGCTAGCAGTGTAGGATTAAGTTGATCGTCTAGCATCGTTTCTAACGTATGCTTTTTATTTGATTGTTGACTACAATCAATTGAACAGTTTTTTCTAACCGTCAAAAAAGAAGAGTAAATACAATGAGCAAGATGAAAACACTAATACTAGGCGCGGGCATTAGTTTAGCCGCAAGTTTCTCGTTTAATGCAGCTGCTGCCGATGGCGCCGCTCTTTACACTGCAAAAAATTGTCAAACCTGCCATGGTGCAGATGGTAAAGCACCAATTATGGGTATGTACCCTAAACTTAATGGCCAAAACAAAGATTACCTAGTTGCGCAAATGAAAGACATTAAGTCGGGTGCGCGTAATAATGGTATGTCTATGGCGATGAAAGCAATGGTTGCTACAGTAACAGACGAAGAGTTTGAAGCTATTGCAGACTACTTATCTAAAGTAAAATAACGCAAAGCAGTTATTCGCCCTTTAAAAACAGCCACACACGTGTGGCTGTTTTTGTTTGTTGATTGCTATAAAGAACAGAGTGTTTTAGACTTCTAAACATCTATTCGCACTTGTTATGTGTGTATTTTAAAAGGCTTACTATGTTTGATTTACCCCAACTCGATTTAAAAAATAAAGTATCTGCTCAAGAGTGGCAACTTCGTGTCGACCTTGCTGCCTGTTACCGGCTAGTGGATCACTTTCGCTGGGGAGATTTAATTTATACGCATTTATCAGCGCGTTTGCCGGGCACTGACCATTATCTTGTTAATGCTTTTGGATTAACATTTGACGAAGTAACCGCGTCAAACTTAGTTAAGGTCGACTTAAACGGGAATATAATCGACGACACTCCGTTTAGCATTAATCCTGCTGGTTTTACTATTCATAGTGCAATACACGAAGTAAGAGAAGATGCGCATTGCGTTATTCACCTGCACACCAAAGAAACCATTGCTGTGGCTACGCAAAAAAAGGGCTTATTACCATTGAGCCAGTATTCTATGTTTTCATTGCCGTCGCTTTCATATCACGGTTACGAAGGCCTTGCAGTTAATGATGATGAGCGCAAAGTCCTTCAGGATGATCTAGGCTCAACTAATCACATGTTATTAGTTAACCATGGTGGGTTAACCGTAGGCCCTACTGTAGGCGATGCGTTTATGCGTTTTTACGACTTACAGCGCGCCTGCGAAATACAATTAGCGCTGCAAGCTAGCTCGCAAGAGGTAATTCCCGTGCCTCAACCAATTATCGACAATATTTATAATCAAGCCAATGTGGTTCATAGCGGCAGCACCGGAGGCCAGCTTGCTTGGCCTGCTATGCTACGTAAAGCGTATCGGCTTGATCCCAGTTTTGCAAAATAACCTTAACAGGTTAATAAGGAATTTTTATGAAGGTAAATCGCGTAGAAGTATTTGATATTCATTGTCCAGCGCGCCCAGCATGGACACCTGTATTCGTTCGCATTCATACTGATGAAGGCATTAGTGGTGTGGGTGAGGCGGGTCTTGCTTATGATTTAGGTCATAGCGCAGCTGCCGCCATGATCAAAGAAATGGCAGATGCTTTTTTAATTGGGCACGACCCGTTTCAGACAGAAAAGCTATGGTCTCGCATGTTACGAGAAAGCTTTTGGGGTTTAGGTGGTGGACCCGTTGTGTACGCTGCAATGAGCGCAATTGATACTGCGCTTTGGGATATTAAAGGTAAGGCGCTTGGGTTACCGGTATATCAATTACTTGGTGGTAAGGTTAACGACAAGCTTCGTACTTATGCATCGCAACTGCAGTTTGACTGGGATAGCGAATTTAAAGCGCTCGTTCAGCCACAAGAATATGCAGAGGCAGCATTAAAAGCCATAGCTGAGGGTTACGATGCAGTAAAGGTAGATCCAATTCAATATGATAAAGACGGTAATACCTATTACGACCGAACTAATATTATTTCACGCCCAGAAATGAAGTTGTATCGCGCGCGTATGCAAGCTATTCGTGAAGCCGTGGGTGATGAAGTGGATATTATTTTTGAATGCCATAGTTTACCGGGTGCTACATCTGCTATTCAAATTGGTGAAATAGCCGAAGAATTTGATTGTATGTACTTTGAAGAGCCTGTGAACTACTTAAATCACTCATTGCATGCCAAAGTAGCAGATAAAGTTAATGTGCCAATTGCAGGTGGTGAGCGCTTGTATAACCGCTGGGGGGTTCGTCCTTATTTAGAAGATCAGAGTATTGACGTACTTCAGCCCGATATCGGTTTATGTGGTGGTTTTACTGAAACTAAAAAGGTATGCGATTACGCTGATATTTTTGATGTACGCATTCAGGCGCACGTATGTGGTGGGCCAGTTGCAACGGCTGCATCACTGCATTTAGAAACAGCTATTCCTAACTTTTTAATTCATGAGCATCACACGTACGCAATTAAAAAGTGGAACCGCGAGTTGTGTTTACAAGACCCACAACCTAAAAATGGTTTCTTTGAAGTATCTGAAGAGCCAGGTTTGGGTATTGAGCTAAACGATGAGATTGTAATGCGGTCGCAACGTGTAGAAATAAAATAATAACTAAGCTTGTTATTATAACAGCCGGTAAGTGACTATTCACTTACCGGCTTTTTATTAGCAGAATTAAGGTCATTCGTTAATTACGCACTCAACACCTTTGAGCTCTTGAGTTGCTTTGCTATCTACGTGCCGTATAAAGCATTGTTTGTTTTTTATCATCAGCTCAAATTGGTCGGGTGGATTAAGCTGATGACTTTTTATTATGTTATTTTCGTTTAAATTATTTAGCGTAACCACACTGTTTATTGTAAATACATCGTCATCTAACGTTATATTTTGCATATTCATAAGGGTATTGATTACTTTGTTAACTGCGCTTTGATTAGGCGCTAAAAGTAATGCATGTTGTAATTTTGGAGTGGGTTCAGCGTGTTGCGATACACAGCCACTTAATAAAGCGCACAAAGCTAAGCTCGAAATGAATAATGTGTTTTTCATAAAACCTACGCCATTTTAAGCATAATAAAATTTAAATATAACGACTTTTACTTACACTTGGTAGTAGTGCTTTGCATTTGCGTAGCTGAGCTTATGCCATAGGCTATGGCTATTACATAACGCATAATGCTGATGCCATAGGGCATTGTAATGCGTGTTTATTTGGCATACCGGAAAGTTACTAGCAAACATAATACGCTGCTCGCCAAAATGCTGTAAAAGCCACTTAAAGCAGGTTTCTTGTTGTGCTTGTGTCAGGTCTAATAATTCAAAGCCAGAAAACTTAATGGCAATATTGCTATATTGGGCAAGTAGTTCAACGCCTTTTTGCCAAGAGATCAAATCATCAGGCAACCCTGCATGGTTAAGAATAATTTGTAGGTGAGGTAATTGTTTTGCACAGTGAGCAATATGATTGGCCACACTAATATTGTGTAACTCAAATTGCGCTTCAAAATGCAATTTGTTTGCTGCTAATAAGTCAAGATTATGAATACAACGAGGGCTTTTTAGCCTTAATGCGTCATCCCCTTCGGTTATATCTCTAATACCACATAAGCTTGAATGAGCAAGCGCATTTAGTGCATTACTAAATTGCTCAGCAGGGGCATTTATTTGGTTAAAGCTAATGGCTTTAAATGGCATTTCACTTAAGTGCTTACTTAGCCAATTTAGCTCCTCAATTGGGGCTGAGTTATCAAAGCCTGCTTCTATGTGTACAAGGCCTTTTAATTTAAAGTCGGTACTGTTGGCAAGTTGTTGTGCGCTAATAGGCCGTTTTATTTTTTCTAAATTGGGCCACGCAGGAGGGTTACTTCCTTGTAGCCAAGTGTATTGACCATCAAGTAAATTAAAAAAATGAACATGCGGGTCAATTATATTTGTACTCATTGGGCTGTATAGCCGCCATCAATACTTTGTAAGCTGCCAGTAATAAAGCTTGCATCGTCACTTGCTAAAAAACTCACAAGAGCGGCTACTTCATCGGCTTGACCTAATCGGTTTAGCGGTTGAAGACTGGCTTCCTCTGCCACTATATCGGCTTTGTTTGCACCGCTTTTATCGCAGTAAGCGTCTATTGCGTTATGAAATAAAGGGGTTTCAATGGTGCCTGGACACACTGCATTAGCACGAATATTAAAGCGTGCATAATCAAGTGCCGTAGTTTTTGCCATTGAGGCGAGGGCATGTTTAGTGAGGTTGTAGGCAAATGAATTTTGCTTGGCAATTAATGCTTGGTCGGATGCTATTAATATAATAGAACCCGCATTATTTGCCTTCATCGTTGGGAGTACGCTTTGTACTGCCGCATAGGCGCCTTTTACATTAAGCGCAAATAGCGCATCGAGCGTTTGCTCATCAGTGCTTTCTATATTTGCGCTTAAGTGTTTTCCAGCATTAGAAACCAGTACGTCAATACGTTGAGATTGTTCATGTATCGTGTTTATCGAGCGGCGGACAGCCTCTACATCACTTACATCGCAATGATGAAAAACACCTACATCACTTGGTGTGATATCAAGGTTATGGACCTCATAGCCACTGGTTAGTAAGCGTTTTACTACCGCTAGGCCAATCCCTTTTGTACCACCTGTTACAATTGCAACTTTTGACATACTTGTTCCTTTTTCGCTAATTAGTGAGCGTGGCCACAACCGCCTTCAGCGTGAACATGGCCATGCGAAATCTCTTCGCTGGTTGCTTCGCGTACCGATACAACTTCAACATCAAATGTCAGAGTTTTACCTGCAAATGGGTGATTTAGGTCACAATCGGCATTAAAACGACCAACTTTAACAATAGTCACTTGATGACGGCCTTGGTTAGATTGAACCATTGCGGTCATACCTGGTTTCCACACTTTAACATCGCCTTGTAAATGCTTTAGTGGAATGCGTTGAATTAAGTCATCAACTCGCTCACCATAAGATTCACTCGGTTCAAGTGTTACACTAAATTTATCGCCGGCACTTTTATCTTCAAGGGCTTTTTCTAAACCCGCAAGCATACCTTCGCTACCATGGATGTAGCTAAGTGGTGCATCATTTACACTACTTTCAATTTTCTCACCCGCTTCACTGAGTGTGTAGTGAAACTCTACTGCCGAATTTTTACTAATTTGCATGCTGATCTCTTTCAATAATAACTATGTTAGGGCGTGATTTTACGCGAAATAGATTGGTTTATAAACTTAACGTGGTTGATTTAGTGTTTTTTGCAGATCAAGCAGTAGGTCTTTTTTGATTGGCTTGGCTTTAGGTTTTTCAGCTTGAGGAATAAAAAGTACTAGCTGACTGCCGGGCTTTAAAATACTTGAGGCTGATAATTTATTCCACTTAGCTAAATCGCTATGTGGTACGTCGTAAAGTTGGCTAATGCTCCACAGGCTATCTCCAGTTTTTACGGTGTAGTCGATTTCTATTGTTGGGATGACAATATCTTCTTGAGGTTCTAGATAAGGGCTTATTTTGTAATCTATGGTTAAAGAGCTTGGTAAGGTTTTGGGTTGCCCAACCAATAACTTTTCGCCTATACCAATAAAGTTATTGGCTTTGTTATTAAGCTGTTTAAGCGCTTTGACCGACATACTATAACGCTTTGCAATGCCATAAAGTGTATCGTTTTGCTTTACTATGTATTCACCAGCAAAGTTAGATTTAAAAAACTGACTTTTTAAAAGTGCCTCTTGGCCTATTGGCAGTAGTAAGGTATGTGGTCCGTTTGGCGAACTTTGATTTTTTAAATACCCTTGGTTAATTGCATGTAACTGCTTTGAGCCAATTCCAGACAGCTTAGCAATAACTGAAAAATCGAATTGCTGACCTATATTCATTTGTGTGGTGAGTGGTTTATAAGCAAGTTTTGGTTGCTTCATGCCTTTTTGTGGATGCTTAACTAAATAACTTAAAGCGAGTAATTTTGGTACGTAATCAGCAGTTTCTTTTGGCAAGCTTAGCGACCAAAAGTCAGTGCTTTTTCCTCGTTTTGTATTTTTCTCTATGGCCCGCTTTACGCGTCCTTCACCGCTATTGTAGGCGGCTAATGCATGTAGCCAGTTACCATTAAAGCGTTTATGTAAATAACTCAGATAATCCAGCGCGGCATCGGTTGAAGCAAGTACATCTTGGCGTCCGTCGTACCATTGATCTGACTTTATACCAAAGTGATACGCAGTTGCACCGACAAGTTGCCATACGCCAACAGCTTGCTGCGATGAGGCAGCTGTAGGTCTAAAGTCACTTTCCACAAAAGGCAGTAACGCTATTTCCATAGGGAGGTTTCTTTGCTCTATTTTTTTTACAATGTGGTATAAATAGGGTGCTGCACGCTTACTTACCGTGGTTAGGTATTTAGGCTGTTTTAGATACCACTTAATGCGTTTTTTTAAAGCCCGATTTTGATAAACCGTAAAGTGTAAGTTGTTAGCAATGTGCACCCATAAATCAGTCGTTTTTGGTGGGCGCTTTTTTACGACTCTATTTTTAACCTTTAGTGGCGTGCTTTGTTCTTCAATAAGCAGTGCTTGTTGCTTTTGGGGTATCGGTTCATCTACGTTTTGGTGATTAGCGTAATCAGGCTCAAAATGAGTAAATATTTGAGGTGCCTCAGCCTGCTTTTGCTCAGTTGATTCACAACCAAACAAAAAAAGTACTAAAAAGCATAATATCAAACTGCGCATAGTGATCACTTGAATAAATTCCTTTTATTATTTTAACACAATCCGTTGTGTTGGGTTATTGTGAGCTTTTAGCGCGATTGAGTCCTGCTTGTAAAAAAAACTGGCTCGACTTTTGGTTTAGTGTGTCTTGTTGATAAGGAGCGAGCACATTTTGTGGAAAAGATTCTATGAGTGCTTCAGTTGTTAGGTTTTGATTACTTTTGACGTGTTCAGTCAGGGCATTTAAAAATGCCAGTGGTTGCTTTAGTTGTTGTTTATTTAGAGTATCACCATGGCCTGGTATAATGAGTGATAGCTTTTCATTACTTATGTATTGTTTAAGCAACGTTTGCCAGCTTTTAAGTTCACCGTGGCCTGGGTAAGGCAGCCAATCAACAATATCACCACCAATTAACGTGCTCCCATTGTTTGTAGTAATGGTTAAATCACCCGTAGTATGCGCTTTGTGTGGTGTGATATTTATTTCAAAGTTCCCTAAATTAAGCGTTTTACTTACTGCTAATGCTATTTTTGGTGGATTAAGCTTATATTCGCGCCAGCGAAAAAGTCGTGCTTTAGCCAGTTCTAGCTTTTCTCGCCATGCTGTTTGTTCTTCTTTGGGAATTGAAGCTAAACGCTGATAACTCAGTTCAATGCTTTTTTCATAGCTGTCGAGTTTATTGATGTAGGCTTTTTGATAGGTTTTAAAATCAGCGCTCACTTGCTGGTGGGTAATGAGTTTAGCGTTTGGATAGTAGTGTTGAACCACCGCCATGCCCAGTAAGTGATCGTCGTGATAATGAGTTGCAACTAAATAACAAAGAGGCGTTTTAAGACGTTTTTTTAGTTCAACAACTAGTTGTTCAACACCGGCAAAATTCCCGCTGGTATCAACAAGTAGGGCGCATTCAGCGCCTTCAATCAAAACTTGGTTTGAGTCGTAAAAGCGTAAATCGTCCTGTTGTTTTAAAAATTGGATATTGTTATTAATAGTTTGCCAGCTAATAGCTGCATTTGAATTGGCTGTGGCAAAAAGTAAACCTATCATCAGGAGTGTATATTTTAACGATGAGTGAATAGTGAGTAAGGAGTACTTCATTTGCGATCTCTTGCAGGCCATTTATTACCCTAATGATAAACAAAAAGCGCAGGTTGCGCTTTTTATTTTTTTTGTTCGGGGTCACTTGCCAAATGTTGGCTGAGTTTATCAACAAGTTGGTCTTGGTGTTGCTGCTCAACAGTTGCTTGTGTTTTTGCTTCAAGCAAATCGTGGCTTAAATTAAGTGCTGCCATAAGCAATGCTTTTTGATCGTTTCGAACGGTTGAACGCTGTTTCATTTGTTCAACTAAGTCGTTTAGATTTTTAGCTGCTGCTATCAATGCCTCTTCTTGTCCTTGCGGACAAGCAAATTGCTGCTCTTTACCTAGCAACTCAACAGTGACCCGCTGGTTTTGCAGCTCAGACATTAGCTAGCCTGTTGTGCGCTTTGTAATTTATCAAGCAAGCCAGTTAATGTTGTGCTGGCATCTTTTTGCTTTTCTTCGTTTTCAAGCGCTTCTAGTTGTAAAAGCTCATTATCATCAGCAAGTTTGCTGTTTTGTTCTTTTAAGCTAGCAACATCAGTTTGTAATTGATTATTGCGTTCAATAAGTGAATCGATCAGTTGTTCGAGTTGTTGAAGAGTATTGTTGTCCATAAGGCGCTCATATAACTGTAATTAATGTCTTGCAAATGTAAAGCAAAGTACATTAATTTACTAGCATTTACGCGAGTTTTAGCTGATTTTTCTTCTTTGTTAAGGGATAATTCATACAACGTGCTTTTTTGTTCATATATGGTTCATTTAAACACCCTTTATCCAAGAGGTTGTTGAATTTTGCGGAATAAAGTTTGTTCAAACTAGGGGGTATTTAATCGTGGCGCGAGGTTTGTAACTTAGTGGACTCGGTAACTGCTCCCGCGTTATTCTACCGGCTTAAATTCATGTAAGTATAACCGCACTATGTAGGCTCTACTTTGCCTAAATATCAAACAGGCCGCTTAAACTTTAACCTCGAACGGTTAACAGACCCTAGTGCAAGTTGCTAAAGCCCAGTGCTTATGGTTCACTTGCGATATTAAATTGCGTATGGCGAAAATAAATAATGCTTAGTTACAGACACTCATTTCATGCGGGTAATCCGGCCGATGTTCTAAAACATCTTGTATTGGCTGAGGTGCTTAAATATCAAACAGTTAAGGATAAGCCGCTAGATTACATTGATACGCACTCTGGCGCAGGCTTTTTTGAACTCGCAGCAGCTGATGCTCAAAAAACGCAAGAATACCAAGACGGTATTGAAAAGTTGTGGGCGCACACAAGTGAGCATGAGGCACTTAACGAATACATTGACCTAATTAAATCGTTCAATAATACGAGTGACCTCGATTTTTATCCGGGTTCACCAAAAATTGCTGAACATTATTTACGTCGTCAAGATAAAGGTTGGTTTTTTGAATTGCACCCAAGAGACTTAGTCTTGCTAGAAAGTAATATGCAGGGTAAGCGCTCTATTCGAGTGCGCGGTGAAGACGGGTTCACTGGTTTGGTAGGGCTACTGCCACCTGCGTCTCGAAGAGCGTGCGTATTAATCGACCCACCATACGAAATTAAAGATGATTATGAACGCGTTGTAAAAACATTAATTAAAGCACATCAACGATTTGCAACGGGTACTTATATGATTTGGTATCCAGTTGTTGATCGGGAGCGCATTAACAATATGGAGCTGGGTTTAATTGATTCCGGTATGCGAAATATTCAGTTATTTGAGCTGGGAACCGAGGCCGATACTGACGTTCATGGCATGACTGCATCAGGTATGATAGTGATTAATCCGCCATGGAAGCTTAAACAAACTATGGATAATGTATTGCCTGAGCTAGTGTCATTGTTAAGTGAACCTACTGGCTTTTATAGGTGTGAGCAACTGGTTGACGAATAACCACTACTTACAAAAAATAGCCACG
>NZ_BADX01000055.1:0-25527 GCF_000241365.1 Pseudoalteromonas sp. BSi20480
ACTGCTTTTTTGATACGAAATTTTAAACGCTTACTTTATTGTTTCATTAGGGTTTCGTACATCCATGCTTCGTTAACTAAAATGTTTTTATATAAAGCGAGTTGGTTTTGAGTGCGTACTAAATTGTGTTCGAGGTATGCGGTTTTAAAGTACACGTCGTTATTTAAGTAATCTGTTAAAAAGCGCACACTGAGCATCAGGGGCATTATTTTAGCGCCTAAAAGTAAACTGAGCTGTTCTTGTTTACTCAATATTGGTTTGAGTGGTGCTAAGTAACCTTTAACGAGTGCTTCAAAAACCTCTTTTCTAATAACAACCTTATCAAGACTTGTCGAATCCTCTGCTTCTGCACAGCAAAATGTACGTACCATATCGCCAAAATCGTGTAATAAAAAACCAGGCATACAGGTGTCTAAATCAATAACAGCTTTCGCTTTATGAGTTTTACTGCAGTAGAGCATATTATTGATTTTAGTGTCATTGTGGCAAACTCGAATAGGTAAATGCTGAGTTATAGCTTTAAGTTCATCAACTAAGTGTTGTTGCGATAAGCAAAACTCAATGTCTTTTTTACTGCGGTTAAGCCTGCTTTCATCACTATGCGTCATTGCTGTGTTTAGCTGCTCAAAGCGCATAGCCAAGTTATGAAAATCATCAATCACAGTATGCAGTGTGGCTGTGTCAAAATCGTGTAAGGCACTTGCAAAAGTACCAAAGGCCAAAGCAGCTTGATGCGCTTGCTCTGGGTTTTTAACAACATCCTCGCTGTAACTGTGCTCAATATAGTTAAGTACGCGATATGGCTCTTCATTAAGTATGGTTAAATACTCGTTGTTGCCTGTGTTAATGTGTTTAACAATATCGAGCGGATAGTTTTTTTGCTTCTGCTTAGTATTTAGGTGTTGCTCAATAAGTTGTGCGTTATTGACAATTTGAGCTGGGTACTTAAATACATGAGTGTTAAGTTTTTGCACAATAAATCGCTGATCAAAATGTGTTAGTAGCCATGTGCTATTGATATGGCCGCTGCTGATGGTACTCAACTGAGTTGTTTCAGGGTTGAGTTTTAGCAGTTTACTCAACGTATTTTGTACAGTGTTATTCATTGTAACTCACTTAATCAAGCGTATCGAGATTGCAGTTTTTCAATTATTTCAGCATTAGCGGCAGGGAAGTCATAGTGAGTTAACTCACTAATATTTACCCATTCACTAGGTTGCCCTTCAGCGCCATGCGCTTCACCGCTAAAGTTACTGACAACGTGAATATCGAGTTTTACGCATTTGTCGCCATAATCATGTTCGATCACCATGAGTTGGCTAGAGCTGTGAATAGTAATACCTACTTCTTCAGTCAACTCACGTTTAAGCGCTGCAAATACACTTTCATTCGCTTCAACTTTACCACCAGGAAACTCCCATAAGCCACCTTGATGTTGCTCATCGGCACGTTTGCAGATAAATATTGCATTATTTTTTTTAATTACACCAACGGCTACATTTACTATTTTTATTGTCATATCTTTACCCCATAAAAAAAGCGACGCAAGCGCCGCTTTTTAATTACTTACAATGCGTGGTTATTTTAATTTACCACAACATTGCTTGAATTTTTGACCTGAACCACAAGGACACGGATCGTTACGACCAACTTTTGGCTCTGTTCTGGCCATTACCGTAGCACTTGGAGGTGCTTCGCCGCCTACGTGCTCAGCTTCTTCATGTTGGTACTCGCGAGGGGCATTTTCACTCTTACGGTGTTGCTCTTCTACTTTTTCAACATCTTCTTCTGCACGTACTTGTACTTTACTTAAAATGCTAACTACATCAACTTTTAAGTTTTCAAGCATTTCAGAGAACAGTTCAAACGACTCGCGTTTGTACTCTTGCTTTGGATTCTTTTGCGCGTAGCCACGTAAGTGAATACCTTGGCGTAAATGATCCATCGCCGCAAGGTGATCTTTCCAATGTTGGTCAAGACTTTGAAGCATAATTGCTTTTTCGAATTGACGTAGAACTGAATCACCAACCTGTTGCTCTTTTTGCTTGTAAGCTTGATCAACAGCTTCTTCAATACGCTCACGAAGTTTTTCTTCGTATAGTTTATTGTCGTCTGCTAACCATTGAGTAATTGGTAGCTCAATTAAGAAGTCTTGTTTTAAGCGCTCTTCAAGACCTGGTACATCCCACATTTCAGCAAGGCTTTGTGGGGCAATGTATTGATCTATTGTATTGCTTAGTACGTCACCACGAATTGCTGTGATAGTTTCTGAAATATCACCTTCTTCAAGTAATTCATTACGCTGAGAGTAAACAACACGACGTTGATCGTTTGCTACGTCATCGTATTCAAGTAGCTGTTTACGAACATCAAAGTTACGTGCTTCTACTTTACGCTGTGCATTTTCAATTGCGCGGTTAACCCATGGGTGTTCAATTGCTTCACCGCGTTGCATACCTAGTTTACGCATCATGTTAGTCATGCGCTCGCCGGCAAATATACGCATAAGCGCATCGTCCATCGAAAGGTAAAAACGGCTAGAACCAGCATCACCTTGACGGCCAGAACGACCACGTAATTGGTTATCTATACGGCGCGATTCATGGCGCTCAGTACCAATAATGTGCAAACCGCCAGCATCAATGACTGCATCGTGGCGAAGTTTCCATGCTGCTTTAATTTCAGCAATTTTTTCATCAGTTGGATTATCAAGTTTTTCAACTTCGCTATTCCAGTTACCACCTAGCACAATATCGGTACCACGACCGGCCATGTTAGTTGCAATGGTAACAGTACCAGGTAAACCTGCATCTGAGACGATATCAGCTTCTTGTGCGTGGAATTTAGCATTAAGTACATTGTGCTTAATTTTTTCTTTGCGTAAAAACTGTGATAAGTATTCGGAGCTTTCAATTGAGATAGTACCTACTAGTACAGGCTGTCCGCGTTCTTGACAGTCTTTAATATCAACTAAAATAGCTTCGTATTTTTCTTCTTGCGTTAGGTAAACTAAATCAGCGCGATCATCACGGATCATTGGCTTATTAGTTGGCATAACAACGGTATCTAGGCCATAAATTGACTGAAACTCAAATGCTTCAGTGTCGGCAGTACCTGTCATACCCGCTAATGTTTCGTACAAACGGAAGTAGTTTTGGAACGTAATAGATGCCAAAGTTTGGTTTTCGTTTTGAATTTTAACACCTTCTTTAGCTTCTACAGCTTGGTGTAAACCTTCAGACCAACGACGACCTTCCATTGAGCGACCAGTATGCTCGTCAATGATGATAACTTCGTTTTCTTTAACAACGTAATCAACATCTTTTTGATATAATTTGTGCGCGCGAAGTGCAGCATATACATGGCTTAACAAGGTAATACTTGCGGCAGAGTATAGCGAATCGCCTTCTTCAATTAAGCCACGCTCGCTAAGTAATTCTTCTACTTTAACTTGGCCGCGCTCAGTTAAATGAACTTGCTTAGACTTTTCATCGATTGTGTAATCGCCGTCGCCTTCAACACCTTCCTCGTCTTCTTTTTCTTGGAGTTCAAGTAAAGGAACGATGGTATTTATTTCAGTGTATAGCTGTGAGCTGTCCTCGGCTGGGCCTGAGATGATAAGCGGTGTACGCGCTTCATCAATTAGGATTGAATCAACTTCATCGACTACAGCGTAAAATAATGGACGCTGAACGCGCTCATCAATACTAAATGCCATGTTGTCGCGAAGGTAATCAAAACCAAACTCGTTGTTTGTACCGTAGGTAATGTCAGCAGCATACGCTTGCTTTTTTTGTTGTGGCATCATGCCAGGAACATTGCAGCCAACCGTTAGGCCTAAAAATTCAAATAACGGACGGTTAGTTTCAGCATCGCGCTTTGCAAGATAGTCATTCACGGTAATAACGTGAACCCCTTTACCTGTTAAGCCGTTTAAGTAAGCAGGTAAGGTTGCTGTAAGTGTTTTACCTTCACCGGTACGCATTTCTGCAATACGGCCTTCGTGTAAAACCATGCCGCCTAGTAACTGTACGTCAAAGTGGCGCATGCCATTAACGCGTTTAGATGCTTCACGAACTACTGCAAATGCTTCAGGTAGAATATCGTCAAGGCTTTGTCCGTTATCGTAACGTTCTCTGAATTCTGCTGTTTTAGCGCGTAAATCTTCATCAGAAAGGGCTTCTAACTGCGTTTCTAGCGCATTGATTAGCGCGACCGTCTTTCTAAAGTTTTTAATAGTGCGGT
The DNA here is from genome assembly GCF_000241365.1 of Pseudoalteromonas sp. BSi20480. Lineage (NCBI taxonomy): Bacteria > Pseudomonadati > Pseudomonadota > Gammaproteobacteria > Alteromonadales > Pseudoalteromonadaceae > Pseudoalteromonas > Pseudoalteromonas sp. BSi20480. The sequence continues at coordinate 4,246 of NZ_BADX01000055.1, forward strand.
CGTTGCGACTACCAAAAATCTTGGTAAATAAATTAGATATCATGATAAAACCGTTACAATCAATTCGTTGTTAGCCGCGTATCGGCTAACCCATTTTTAACAATTGGTAATTAATATGTGCTTTTAAGTAACACTTAGTACATATTAATTAGCAATTTTGTATTAAACCATTCAAAAAGCACTGTTTATTACGTGCGCTACTATACCAGACTCTGCCAAACAACAAACTATCTCAGCCAAAAGATCTGTATATAAAATAGAAAAATTTGATCTGCATTCTAAAAAAGCCGTGGTATTAACTCATTACTATAAAAATAGTAATGAACTGTGAATATATGGTGCTTAAAAAATTAAAAACAAGGGGGGCGTTACATTTGTGAACTTTAGAAAATTATGCTCAGATAACAGCATTAAACAATGGTGCGCTTAACGCGAAGGTGTGTGTCAACATGCAAAATAAGGTGAATAAATTAGTTGTATTGGGTGCTGGCTGGTTAGGTCATGCGCTATGTGTTAATGCACAACAGGCAGGTTGGAAGGTGCAGGGTACTCGTCGGTCAAATACACGAGAATTTGATTTTGAACGCCAGTTTAAATTAGAAGGTAATCAGCTAATACATCAGGTTGATTTAGACAATGCGTTTTGGGTCTGTGCTATTCCACCACGAAGTCGTCATAGCGAGAGTAATTACCCAGAAACACTTACTGCAGCCTTGACGTTGTCTAAAAAGTTAAATGCAAAAGGGTTTTTATTATGTTCATCCACAGGGGTTTACGACCAAGAACCCGGTGTATACAGTGAAAGTAGCGATATTGCTTGCGCCAATCCAAGGCAAACAAAATTATATCAGGCCGAAGAGCAAGTCCTTGAGCAAAACGGTAAGGTACTGCGTTTAGCAGGATTACTTGGCCCAAACAGAGAGCCGGGTAAGTTTGTTGCGGGTAAAGAGCTTAATACTTCAAGTCAGCAAGTGGTTAACATGGTGCATCAGCAAGATGTAATAAATGCTATTTTTGCGGTAATAGCGCATTGGCAAGTAGGACAAAATATTTACAATATCGTTAACCCCGAGCACCCAACAAAAGCCGATTACTATGCATTAAAGTGTAAGCAGAATGGTGGCGAAATGCCAAAATTTACGAGCGATGAAAAAGCTGAGCGCAAGGTTATTGGCTCAGCTATCGAGGCGTTAGACTTTACTTACCAGTACGGTATTTAACACTTATTTTAATAAGAAGGGAGAGGGTTGTGGTCAATAAAGTCGCACAATTTACCTTCGCTCAATAGAGTGTTAGTTTGTTCTATATCGGGTGCAAAATAGCGATCTTTATCGTAGTAGGTCACATATTCGCGTAGTAAATTTTTTGCCTTTAATACTTTTTCACACGGGCTTAGCGGTTTTCTAAATTCCAAGCCCTGTACTGATGCAAGCCACTCTATAGCCAAAACACCTTGTGTATTATTTGCCATGTCTTGTAACCGCCTCGCGGCAAACGTAGCCATTGAAACGTGATCTTCTTGGTTGGCTGATGTTGGTAAGCTATCTACAGACGCGGGATGCGCAAGCGATTTATTTTCAGATGCCAATGCTGCTGCTGTCACTTGAGCAATCATAAAGCCAGAGTTTACGCCACCGTTTTCAACTAAAAAGGGCGGTAATTTTGATAAGTTAGAATCAATAAGTAGGGCAATTCTGCGCTCTGCTAAAGCGCCAATTTCAGCAATTGCAACAGCGAGGTTGTCGGCGGCCATAGCGACAGGTTCAGCGTGAAAGTTTCCGCCAGAAATAATATCGCCCACATCGGCAAATACGAGTGGGTTGTCGGTTACACCATTTGATTCGCACAGCAATACGTCAGCTGCTTGGCGTATTTGTGTTAAACACGCACCCAATACTTGAGGTTGGCAACGTAAACAATAAGGGTCTTGTACTTTTTCACAGTTTACATGTGAGTCGCTAATTTGTGATTGAGTATCAAGCAAATCTCTAAACACTTGTGCGGTATCTATTTGACCACGTTGCCCACGAATTTCGTGAATACGTGAGTCAAAGGGAGCGCGGCTCCCCATTGCTGCTTCAATACTTATAGAGCCTATTACACAGCTTTGCGCATATAAATCTTCTGCTCTAAATAACCCCTGTAATGCAAAAGCGGTAGACGCTTGAGTACCGTTAAGCAGCGCTAAACCTTCTTTTGCTGCAAGCGTAAGCGGTTCAAGCCCTGCTATTTTCAAACCTTCAGCCGCACTGATTATTTTACCCTGATGGCGCATCTGGCCTTCGCTTAGCAAGGGTAAGCACATATGTGCAAGTGGAGCTAAGTCACCTGAAGCGCCAACAGAGCCTTTTTTAGGAACGCATGGGTAAACTTCACTGTTTAGCAACTGTATAAAAAACTCGATGACTTGTAAGCGAATGCCTGAAAAGCCACGAGAAAGCGAGTTTATTTTTAGTGTAATCATCAATCTTACTGTGCTGTCGTCCATGTACTCGCCAATGCCAGCGGCATGAGAAAGCACAATTGAACGCTGAAGTAGCTCAAGCTCGTCATCAGCAATTTTGGTATTAGCAAGCAGGCCAAACCCGGTGTTAATTCCATACACTGTGCGTTGCTCATTAATGACATTTTGAACGGTTTGTGCGCTGGCAGCGATTTGAGATTCGGCATTTTTTTCAAGGTTTATTTGTACACTTGATGCATTAATCTTTCTTAGACTATTTAAATCAAGCGAGCCGGGCGTGAGAGTTAGTTCGACCATGATTATTCCTCGTTCAGCATTGGTAAGTCTAAGTTTTGCTCTTTGGCACAGTTTTTTGCGATATCGTAACCGGCATCTGCATGGCGCATTACACCGGTAGCGGGGTCATTCCAAAGCACGCGACCAACACGTGCTTTCGCTTCGCCTGTACCATCGGCAACAATAACAACACCTGAGTGTTGGCTAAAGCCCATTCCTACACCACCGCCATGGTGAAGTGATACCCACGTAGCGCCACTTGCTGTGTTAAGCAACGCATTAAGCAAAGGCCAATCAGAGACGGCATCTGAACCATCTTTCATGCTTTCTGTTTCACGATTAGGGCTTGCTACTGAGCCAGAATCAAGATGATCACGGCCAATAACAATAGGTGCTTTAAGCTCCCCATTTTTTACCATTTCATTAAATGCCAGTGCTAAGCGTGCTCTGTCTTTTAAACCCACCCAGCATATACGAGCCGGTAAGCCTTGGAATTGAATGCGTTCGCGCGCCATATCAAGCCAATTGTGCAAATGTGCATCATCAGGGATTAGTTCTTTTACTTTAGCATCTGTTTTATAAATATCTTCTGGATCGCCCGATAAAGCGACCCATCGAAACGGGCCAATACCTTGGCAAAATAATGGGCGGATATAAGCTGGAACAAAGCCAGGGAAATCAAATGCGTTTGTAACACCTTCTTCAAATGCCATTTGGCGGATATTATTACCGTAGTCAGTGGTTGCTGCGCCTGCTTTTTGTAGGGCCAACATGGCATTAACTTGTACAGCCATTGATTGTTTTGCTGCTTTTACAACCGCTTTTGGATTTTGTTCACGCATTTTTGCGGCGTGCTCCATAGTCCAACCTTGTGGTAAGTAACCATTAAGTGGGTCGTGTGCTGATGTTTGGTCGGTCACTATATCGGGTGTAATGCCACTGCTTACAAGTGTGCTAAATATATCTGCAGCGTTGCCCAGCAAACCAACTGAAATTGCTTTGTCGTTAACGCATGCGTCAGTAATTAACTGCAGTGCATGTTCAAGATTTGTGGCTTTTACATCAACGTAGCCAGTTTTAATGCGAAAATCGATGCGGCTTTCGTCACACTCAACAACTAAGGCGCAAAAGCCCGCCATAGTTGCCGCCAGTGGCTGCGCGCCGCCCATGCCACCAAGGCCACCTGTTAACACCCATTTACCTTTAGCTTGACCATTAAAGTGTTGTTTAGCCATGGCTACAAATGTTTCGTATGTGCCTTGTACAATGCCCTGAGAGCCAATATAAATCCAAGATCCAGCCGTCATTTGGCCGTACATCATTAAACCTTTTTTATCTAGTTCGTTGAAGTGCTCCCAGTTAGCCCAGTGGGGTACCAAGTTTGAATTTGCAATTAAAACGCGAGGAGCATTGCTGTGTGTTTTAAATACGCCAACAGGTTTACCTGACTGAACAAGCAATGTTTCGTCATCATTTAATCGGTCTAGGGTTGCTATTATTTTATCAAAACTTGGCCAATCACGTGCCGCTCTACCAATACCACCATAAACAACTAATGCGTGAGGATGCTCTGCAACCTCAGGGTCTAAATTGTTCATGAGCATGCGTTTTGCCGCTTCAGTTTGCCAGCTTTTTGCGCTTATCATATCGCCATGCGGTGCACGTATTACGCGACTTGTGTCGAGTCGGTTAGTCATGTGTTGCTCCTATTGTATATACAAGGTGATTTGTCACAAAAAAAGCGCATGATGCGCAATTTTGTTTATCTTATTTTTTAAACGTTAAGTGTCCGCCCAAGCGGTATTTGCTACCAGGCGATACAAGTCGTGCAAAACTTACAATACCGTTAACTGACCATGTTCTGCGAATAACTTGCAGGCAAGGCTCTTCGTTATATAGGTTTAACCATTGGCACATTTCGTTGTTGGGCATAATGGCTTCTACTGTGTGTCTAGCTTGGGTGAGAGGTGCAACACTTGAAAGATACTCATGAGGAGTCGTTGCACTAAAATCTTGTTGTAAATAGCCGCTAGCAAGCGCAGGGTTTACAAAGCGTTCTTCAAGCTGTAACGGGCTGTCGTTTTCGTTATGAACCAGTACGCTTCGGTACACGACGCTATCTACTTCTACTCCTAGTGCGATAGCAATAGGGGCCACCGCGTTTATTGATTCAAGTATAAGCACGCTACAGGTGTAGTTGCCGTTACGTTCTTTAACTTCATCGGCAATATTTTTAATTTCAAGTAATGAAGACTGCGACTTAAACGAAGCAACAAATGTTCCAAGGCCTTGGCTACGCGTAAGTATTCCAGATTCTGTTAATTCGCTAAGTGCGCGGCGAGCAGTCATTCTGCTAACGCTAAATTGTGTGCTTAGCTCGTTTTCAGAGGGAACGCGTTGGTTTTCTTGCCACAAACCGCTGCGAATTTTATCAACAATAAATTGTTTTATTTGCGCAAATTTAGGTGTTGTCATTAACTGGGTAGCTGCATTAGGAGTAATTTATATTAAATAAGATGACACAATCCTCTTGTATATACAAGATGTGTTGTTAGACTATATTTCAATCATGTCAGGGTATGTATGGACTGCAATATGCAAAACACTCAACAAAATAATAACTTAGAAAATATCGATTTACTTTTAATCGATGCAAATATTGCCACAATGGATCCTACTAGAGATACACCTTATGGGATCATCAAAAATGCAGCGTTAGCCATTAAAAACGGAATAATTGTATGGTTAGGTGAACAAGCATCGTTACCGCCATTTGACGCTTTTGCAACGCCAACTTTGAGCATAAAAGGGCAATGGCTAACACCTGGTTTAATAGATTGCCATACACATTTGGTATTTGCTGGTTCTCGTGCGCAAGAATTTGAGCAGCGATTACAAGGCGTAAGCTATGAACAAATTGCAGCGCAAGGCGGAGGCATTGCAAGTACAGTAAAAGCAACCAGAGCTGCAGATAGAGAGCAACTATTTGTTGATGCCAAAGACAGGCTCAATACACTGTTAAAAGAAGGCGTAACAACAGTTGAAATTAAGTCGGGTTATGGGCTTGATACCGAAAACGAAATTAAACTATTAGAAGTGGCAAGACTACTGGGTGAGCATCACCCTATTGATATAAAAACAACATTTTTAGGCGCTCATGCATTACCTAAGGAATACAAAGGCCGTGCAGATGAATATATTGACTTGGTGTGCAACGAGATGCTTGAGCAAGTCGTTGCAGGTGATCTTGCCGACGCCGTTGATGTGTTTTGCGAAAATGTAGGGTTTAGTTATGAGCAAACTAAGCGCGTATTTGCGGCGGCGACTAAACATAATTTGCCAGTAAAATGCCATGCAGAGCAGTTATCTAATCAGCATGGTGCTGCGCTGGTGGCCGAATTTAATGGATTATCGGCAGATCATATAGAGTACCTTGATGAGCAAGGTGTAGAAGCCATGGCAAAGGCCGGCACTGTGGCTGTGCTGTTACCGGGGGCATTTTATTTTTTAAGAGAAACTAAACAGCCCCCCATAGAGCTACTTAATCAATATAAGGTGCCAATTGCGATTGCGAGCGACTTTAATCCAGGTACTTCACCGCTGTGTTCGGTGCAATTAATGATGAATATGGCATGTACACTCTTTAGATTAACACCAGAGCAAGCACTGGCAGGTGTTACCAGTAACGCAGCTAAAGCTCTGGGATTAAATGATAGAGGAGTGTTAAAAGTGGGAGCCAGAGCCGACATTGCACATTGGCAAATAAGCCACCCATCGCAATTAAGTTACCAATTCGGCGTAAATAAACTGTCAAATTTATGGATTTTGGGTAAACTTAATTAGTTTGTATTATTTTTGTTCATATTTAACATGTTGTTGTTAAAGTTTTTTTACGAATACGAGTGCCGTTAACTTGAATATATTAACCGACAGTAATTTTCCGATTTTTTTTAGTGGTGCGCTTTTAATGGCGATGATCACCACTTTATTTTCGGTTAAAAATACCAACATTAAATTTAGTTATTTATGCACAGGTGTTGTAGGTTTAGCTATTTTAAGTAGCGGTGAAGCATGGTTAGCTATTTTATTGGCCTTTGGTTTTTGTTTTCACTTATGGCAATCATTCGAACGTAATAATTGGAGTATGATTATTACCAGCTCTGCCGCCGGACTGTTATTTGTGGTGTTGTTTTCAGCACATTTGTTATTGGATGTGCCGTTATTTTGGGTGGTACTAGCCATATTACTGTGCGCTGTAGTTGGGTTACTAAATGATGAAAGTGACGAGCCCAAAGTTAGTATGGCGCCAAAACAGGTCGACGACGCCTTTGTAGAAGAGTCACCCCTTTCAGTATTTGCTAGTAAAAAAGAGTTACGTCAAGGTTACTATGTGTGGTGTGATGATACTCAAGTTGAAGCCGTGCTTATTATTATTCGACTTGAAGGCTTTGAGCAAGTTAATCAGCATATAGGACGTGGCTTTGGCGATATTTTATTAGCGCAATCAGCAAATAGAATACAAGAACAATTAGAAAGCGAAGAAGTGATTACTTTAGTGGGTAATGAAAAGCTTGCCCATTTAGGTGGATTAAATTTTGCGTTTATTTGCAGCTTAGCCAATCACAAGCATTTACACGAACAAATTATTGATACTATACTCGGTGCAACACTTAAGCCTTTTAATGTCGCCAATTGCACGGTTGAAGTGAAAGCGAGAGCAAGCTATGTTGCCTGTAATGAGCAAGATACTAACTTTGACGATTTAATTTCCTATGCCTACTTAGCCCTTGATAGCCAGCCTACTCAAAAAGTGGTGCCTTATCACCAGCAAATGATGATTGAGCAATTAGAACAGCAAGCGCGTTTAAAAGAACTTGCTAACATTGACTTCGCAAGCGAGCTTGAGTTGTATTTTCAACCGGTTATTTGTAATAAAAATGGTCAAATTGAGTTTTTGGAATTGTTATTGCGTTGGCAGCATCCTAAACAAGGGATTTTATCTGCTAATCGTTTTATTGATGATATTAGAATTGCAGGGCTTGGTTACCCACTTGCTAAGTTTGTTATAGAGCGGGCTGCAGAACTTGCTATGGCACTTAGAATAGAAGGCATAGCTATACCGCTAAGCATTAACGTATTTGGCCCAGAAATGCTTAATGAAGAGTTTGTTGAGTTTGTTGATAATGTAATAACAGAGCACAACTTACAAATAGGGGATTTAATTGTTGAGTGTCCATTACATATATTTACGGGGCTCGATGATAAAGGCAGAGCGATGATCGCAAGGCTGAACAATATTGGCTTAAAGCTTTGTGTTGATGGCTTAGGTGATAACCCTGTCCTGCTTTCTAAGTTACCTAGCTTAGCAGTGGAATATATAAAAGTAGCGCCGTCATTAACGGCTGATTTTAGCAACCAAAATAATATCCGCAGTTTAGTTGGCGGTATGGTTGAAATGCATAATCAGCAAAAAACAAAAGTCATTTTTGAAGGGGTGGAAACCCTTGAGCAACTTAAATTTGTTAAAAGTTTAAATGCCTATGCTGCCCAAGGTTATTACTTTGGGCATCCGCTTAGTAGCATAGGCTTAATGAGCTGGTTAAAAGAGTGGCAACAAGCACAAGGTTAATTAGAGTGAGCGCAAAAGGCTTCGTTTTGCGCTACCTTACTGACGTTTCAAGGTTGTAATACAGGAGAGTAATGCTGCTAAGTTTACATTATTTATTAATTTATAGCCTCACAGCACGATCAAATTTATTTGAATGAGCACTCACTTTCTTTTGCCAGTAAGTAGCTATTTACCAATGCACTGATCACTTGTCCTACATGTGTGGCACCTATTTCAGGTCCGTTTGGGTGTTGGCTCGGTGATGCCTCACATAGGTGTAAGTATTTAGCGTTTCGGTTACTTGCTGCTTTATATATAAAATGTTCAGTGTCGCTGACACTAAACCCACAGCATGTATAGGCACTTACAGGCATAAATGTAATACTGTCTAGATCTACTTCAATACCTAGGGGTAATGAATCAAAACCGTTAATAGCCTTATCAATAGACTGAGTAAGCGTTATGTCGCGTTTTACTTTGAGTGACTGGTAGCTATCAAACGTGAAGTTTGCCTGCGTCATGGCATCAATAATTGCTTGGTTATTTTTCTGTTCATGTAGGCCAATAACATGGTAATTATTGAGTAGCTTCTCGTTATAAGCATATCGAAACCCATTACCACTGTGGCGTCCTTCGCATTCTCTAAAGTCAGCATGAGGGTCAAAGTTTATTGCATTAACTGGTGTATGCTGTGAACCACTAAATGCACGAATAATCCCTAAGCAGTTATTATGCCCGCCACCAATCACAATTGGTTCAAGACCCGCTTTAAATATTAGATTTAATACACTTTCTACGCGCTCATCTAACTGTTGGCATAGCAAACGTAATTGCTGAAGTTGTTCAGGGCTTTTGTTGTTTAATTGGTTACTTTGCGCCATTAGGTCATCAACGTGGACTTCGCCAAGTAACAACACTTTTTGAGTGGCAATAAATTGATTATGAGGTTGGTTTAAAAACTTAGATAAAAAAGCAGGCCAGGCTTCACTTGCTCCACCATTGCCTAAATTTGCTTTAGGGCCAATGTCTTCACATATGCCTAAAAGTACATAGCGCATACCAAACTCAGCGGCATCAACAAGGGCTTGTTGAACATCTACGTGAGTGTCGAGCAAAGACATGGCTTGCCATGCTTTTTTTTCGTTTGCGCGGGTAGAGCACAAGGCTTTAACCGCGCTTTCATCATATATTTTTAACTGAGCGGTCACGTTATACTTCTACAACTTCCAACTCAAGTTCCTCAGCAGATAACACAATACCCGTGCTATCGGCATAGATGAAGTCGTCATCGAAAAACGACACACCAGCAAAGTTAACACCAATGCCATTTTCGCCAGCGCCTTCGCTGTCGGCAGCCACAGGGATTGATGCTATGGCTTGAATACCTACATCAAGCTCTTCTAGCTCATCTACATGGCGGACAGCTCCGTACACAACAATGCCATTCCAATTGTTTTCAAAAGCTAGTTCAGCAAGTTCAATATCAATAAGTGCACGGCGAGTAGAGCCACCACCGTCAATTAATAGCACTTGTTCTGTACCGTCTTGAGATAGTATTTCGCGGATCAGTTCATTATTTTCAAAACATTTAACCGTTTTAATGCGGCCACCAAAACTGTGTCGACCACCAAAGTTGATGAACATTGGTTCTAGCACGTCAACCACGTCAGCAAAGTGGTCACATAAATCAGAAGTGCTGTAATCCATTATTTTATCCTCAAAAGGTACATTAATTTATAACTCAGTATACCTGCCTTATAACCAATAACAACGACTTAATCGTAGTAAATTTAAGCAAAACAAGGAGTAAATCAAGAATGGCAACAATAGTGTCTTAAAAGCGTCACTCAATTGTTATTTACAACACCTAAGCTAAATCAGTGTTCATATATTATGCGATGAGGAATAAGCAATGGGAAATAATAATATACTTAAAAAAGTAGCTCAGTTTGACGAGCGATTATTTTTAACTTTGTTTAACTGTAACTCACCTAAGTGGCTAAAAAAAATGGCGTTTGGATTATCTAAAAGTGGTGACGGCGGATTGTATTTAGTTATATGTGCAGGTGTGTGGTGGCTTAGTAAAAACGAGCTGCACCAGCTATTACCAATCGCAATAATGCTTGGCTTTATTATTGAGCGGCCCATTTACTTTTTAGCTAAAAAGTATTTTGCACGAATAAGGCCATGCGATTGTTTAGTAACCAATGCCTATATAGTACCGAGTGACAAATTTAGCTTACCGTCAGGTCACAGTGCTGCCGCTTTTTTAGTTGCTATTATTTTGTGTCACTTTTTCCCTCAGTATGTATGGCTATTTTTAGGCTGGGCTGGTGGTGTGGCAATATCGAGAGTGGTATTGGGGGTCCATTATCCTGCTGATATTATTATTGGTGCACTCATAGGTAGTTCATGTGGGTTATTTGCATTGGCACTAGTGGTGCCAGCATGAAAATATTATACGGTATTCAAGGCACTGGGAATGGCCATATAACACGGGCCCGTGTTATGGCTAGCTGCTTTAAAAAACTAAATATTGACGTTGATTATGTTTTTTCAGGACGTGCAAATAAAGATTACTTTGATATGCACGACTTTGCGAACTATAAAAGCTTTAGAGGGCTGTCGTTTAATACTAAAAACGGGCAAGTAAAAAGCCTTCAAACCGTTAAAAATGCGCGTGTTTGTAAGTTAGTGAAAGACATTAAATCGTTCGATGTAAAGCAGTATGACTTTGTGCTTAATGACTTCGAGCCAATTACTGCATGGGCAGCTAAACGAGCGGGTGTTCCTGTGGTTGGTATTAGTCACCAGGCGGCTTTTTTATCTAACAGTGTTCCTATGTTTAGCCGAGGTATTTTACGTAAGTCGTTAATAAAATATTATGCACCTGCTGATACGTATTTGGGGGTTCATTGGCAGCCATTTGCTGAAAACATTATTCCACCATTTATTGCACATCATGAACATAGTAATCCTGTTGCGATTATTAACAAAGTATTGGTGTACTTGCCCTTTGAAAACCTTGCTAGCATTATTGACTACCTAAAGGACTTTCCCGAAAAAGAGTTTTATTGTTATCACCCCGATGCGCAAAATAGATCGCTGGGTAATATACATTTACGTTCGCCTTCAAGATCTGACTTTTTAAATGATTTAGCCAATACAAGCGGCGTGATTGGTAATGCCGGGTTTGAACTTGCCAGTGAGGCATTAAAGTTGGGTAAAAAGTTATTACTAAAGCCGTTAGATGGCCAGTTTGAACAAAGTGAAAATGCACAAACATTACTCACTATGGGAATGGCTCATGTAATGAATTACTTAAATCCACAAGCATTAGATGACTGGAATAATGCACCTCAAAACAGGCAAATTAATTACCCTAGCGACCCTGAACCACTTGTAGATTGGTTATTACAAAAACAGTGGCATAAAACTCAATTACTACACAGAGGTTTATGGGGCAGTGTTAATTTGTAATGCCATATATTCTTCAGGTATGACCAGTTTGCAAAAAGCTAAAAAAAATAAAAGCAGATTAAGACATTAGTCTATAATAAGGTTGCATATTAACCAAAGGTGTTTGAAATGAGTTTTTTAGAAAATTTAACGATTAAGAGGCGATTGCAACTTAATGCTTTGGTAGTTGGTTTAGCAATGGTTATTCTATTATGTGTAACTATTTTTGAGGGAAAGGAAAATCTTAAATTAAATCAGACTATACAGCTAGCGAAAGAGCTGAATATTCAGCAATTAGAGTTAAGAAAGCATGAAAAAAACTTTTTGTTTTACAAAACAGAGAGCTCTTTAGAGTCGTTCGAAAAAGAGTATGCAGTCCTGGATACAAAGTTAGCTGAATTACAGGCTTTAATGTCTAGTTTAAATATTGATACTCAAAAAGCAGCGCAATTAAAAAGCTTAGTTGCTAAATATAATAGCGATTTTAATAACGTAGTCTCTCTTCAAAGAAAAATAGGCTTAAATCCCAAAGATGCTCTTTATGGTGAACTAAGAAGTGCAGTGCATAAAGTAGAAACCTTACTTAACGAGCAGCAAAGCGATGAGTTGCTCGTGCTTATGCTGCAATTAAGACGTGCTGAAAAAGATTTTATGCTGCGTTTAGATACCAAGTATCTCCCCCGTTTTGATGACACAATTACTAAGCTTGAACAAAGCCTTTCTCGTTCAACAATAGACTCAAACACCAAATCACAGCTCAATAGCTTAATTGCTACTTATCAGAATTCTTTTCAGGCGCTGGTAAAAGCCCAAGTTGAATTAGGGGTAAACTTAGAGTCAGGAGCTCTTGGTAAAATGCGAGAAAGCGTATCAAAAAGTGACACTGTGGTTGGCCAAATTGTTGAGGAAACAGTAACTCATGTCAAAAACAGCGTAAGTGAGGCACAGTTTTTGGCAATTACTATTTTCGTTATTGCAGGCGTTATTGTTTTATTACTTGTTTACTTTACTAGCCATTCAATCATTGTGCCTATTGAACGCGTTTATCACAGCATAAATGATATAAGACGTAATAACGACTTAAGTGTAATGATAGAGCAAACAGGTAAAGATGAAATCACTATCATGACGACTGACTTTAACAGTTTAATAGGTGACTTTAAAAACCTGATTTATGAGGTTAATGGCGCACTAAATACTCTCAATGTAGCAACAGATCATTTATCTGAGAGCACAGCAGCCACAAGCTCAGGTATGCAAGAGCAATTACACGAAGCTGACATGGTTGCTACCGCAGCAACAGAAATGCAAGCGACTATTCAGGATATTTCGCACAACACTGAAGCGGCTGCTAAAAAAGCGGAGTCTACAAACTTGAGTGCTCAACAAGGCCGTAGCGAAGTTGAATCAACCGTTAACCATATCAGAGAATTGTCTGGATCTTTAGGCAGTGCATCTGATGTGGTGTCTCAACTAGAAAAAGACGGTGAAACGATTGGCTCGGTGCTTGATGTTATTCGTGGTATTGCTGAACAAACTAACTTACTTGCGCTTAATGCTGCAATTGAAGCTGCTCGTGCTGGCGAGCAAGGTCGCGGCTTTGCGGTGGTTGCTGATGAAGTGCGCTCATTAGCCCAGCGTACGCAAGAGTCTACTAGTGAAATAGAAGGGATTATTAATACCCTACAGCAACGTACTCAGGAAGTTGTAAGCATTATGCACCAATGTCGCTCACAAGGTGATGAAAGTGCATCCCAGGCAATTAAAGCGGGCGAGTTGTTGGGTGCTATTACTGAAGATGTACAAACCATTATGGAAATGAGTACACAAATTGCCGTTGCTATTGATGAGCAAAGCCAAGTTGCATCAGAGGTTAATAAAAACGTGGTACGTATTAGAGATATTGCACAAGATGCATCAGAGCATGCATCGCGTAACGCGCAAACCAGTGAAGAGGTATCTGAGCAAGGTCGCGTACTATATGCTGCGATAGATAAATTTAAAGTCTAAATTTATTAAAGAGCCAATAAAGTTTAAGGAATAAACTTTATTGGCACACTGTCTTTGTTTTTTGTGTTTTCGCTCACACGTTCTAAATACTCATTCCATAACTGAGTCTGCTGTTCTTGCAGCTTAGCAAAATAGTTCCAGCTAAATAACCCGCTATTATGGCCATCGTCAAAATCTAGGCGCAATGCGTAATGCCCAACCGGGACTATTTTTTTTATCCCGACTGATTGCTTGTTTAAAACCAGCTTCATAGGGCCAGAGCCATGGCCTTGTACTTCTGCTGATGGAGAGTGAACACGTAAAAATTCACAACTAAATACGGCTTTACTATCATCGTCAAAGTAAACATCTAAATTTTTGCTCACGCTATGATAATGCACTTTTGTTACGTGTTTCATGTTTTGTATCCCATTAAAAAAGCCCCCAATATGGAGGCTTTTAGTATAACTACTTATAGTACCAATTAAAGAATAAAGCGGCTTAAATCTTCATCTTCAACTAGTGCACCTAAATGTTTTTCAACATAAGCCGCATCAATAACTACCGACGACCCAGCTTGCTCAGACGCATCGTATGAAATCTCTTCCATTAGCTTTTCCATCACGGTATGAAGACGACGAGCACCAATATTTTCGGTTTTCTCGTTAACTTGCCATGCCGCTTTTGCAATACGCTCAATAGCGTCATCACTGTACTGAACATCAACTTGCTCAGTTTTAAGTAGCTCGCGCTGTTGCTCTGTGAGTGATGCATGAGGCTCTGTAAGTATACGTTTGAAGTCGTTTGCAGTAAGAGCTTCAAGCTCAACGCGAATAGGTAAACGACCTTGTAGTTCAGGGATCATGTCTGATGGTTTAGCCATTTGGAATGCACCAGAGGCAATAAATAGCATGTGGTCAGTTTTAACCATACCGTGCTTAGTATTTACTGTTGAACCTTCAATAAGCGGAAGTAAATCGCGCTGTACACCTTCTCGACTAACATCTGGACCCGATGAATCTCCGCGCTTACAAATTTTGTCTATTTCATCGATAAACACAATACCATTTTGCTCTACAGCAAATATAGCCTGCTCTTTTAGCTCTTCTGGGTTTACTAATTTGCCCGCTTCTTCTTCGGTTAGTAACTTAAAGGCTTCCTTAATTTTGAGCTTGCGCTTAGTGCGCTTATCGCCACCCATGTTTTGAAACATGCCCTGTAGCTGGTTGGTCATTTCTTCCATACCAGGAGGCGCCATAATTTCTACGTTTGGTTGTACTTGTGCTAAATCGATTTCAATTTCTTTATCGTCTAGTTGACCTTCGCGAAGCTTTTTACGGAATGTTTGGCGTGTTGATGAGTTTTCATCACGCTGAGTTTCACCGTATTGATCTTTAACAGGTGGTAAAAGTGCATCTAAAATACGATCTTCGGCCGCTTCTTCTGCGCGGTGTTTAAACTTTTTAGTTTGTTGTTCACGTGTCATTTTAATAGACACTTCAACTAAGTCGCGAATGATGGTTTCAACTTCCTTACCAACATAACCCACTTCGGTGAACTTGGTTGCTTCTACTTTAATAAAAGGGGCATTAGCAAGTTTGGCTAAGCGGCGCGCAATTTCCGTTTTACCAACACCTGTAGGACCAATCATTAAAATATTTTTTGGCGTTACTTCTGCACGTAAATCATCGTTTAATTGCATACGGCGCCAGCGATTACGAAGTGCAATAGCAACGGCTTTTTTTGCGTTAGCTTGGCCAATAATATGTTGATCTAACTCGTGAACAATTTCTCTTGGGGTCATAGCAGACATAGCGGTTCCTATTATAATTCTTCAATAGTTTGGAAGTTGTTAGTAAATACGCAGATATCACCTGCAATAGTTAGGCTTTTTTCTACTATTTCACGAGCGCTTAAATCGGTGTTTTCTAATAACGCGGTTGCGGCCGATTGGGCAAAGTTACCACCACTACCAATGGCAATTAAGTCATTTTCTGGCTGAACGACGTCGCCGTTACCGGTGATAATTAAAGAGGCAGTTTCATCGGCTACAGCTAACAGGGCTTCTAACTTTCTGAGTGCACGGTCACTACGCCAATCTTTCGCCATTTCAACAGCAGCTTTGGTGAGATTACCTTGATGCATTTCTAGTTTGCTTTCAAAACGTTCGAACAGGGTGAAGGCATCAGCAGTACCGCCGGCAAAACCTGCGATTACTTTGCCATTATAAAGGCGTCGAACTTTACGGGCGTTACCCTTCATTACGGTATTACCCAATGAAACTTGGCCGTCGCCACCAATTACAACTTTGTTGTCGCGGCGTACACTTACAATAGTGGTCATGTTATTCCTCATCATCGAGTTGCAGGGGCAACTCGTTAAAAACGATTATGATGAGGTTATATGGGTGAATGGTTTATTTTCAAGTCCAGCCCCAAATTCCGCAGCCGACGACTTTGACACGCTTGAGTTTATTTTTATCACTTTCTGCTTGGCGCTTCGTTTTGTAAGGCCCTAAACGTACTTTATACCAAATACCTGTTTCGCCTTTGGTTTCTCTTATTTCAGATATAAGACCAGCAAAGGCTATTTTAGCTTTTAACGATTCAGCCTGTTCATGAGTCCTGAACGAGCCGCATTGCATAACATAAGGACCTTTTTGTTCAATTTCTTTTACTTCTACTTGCACTTCATGGTTTCTGATTTCTTTTATAAATTCAGGCGCACGAGGAACGACCACTTCTATTTTTTCTTTTTCGGCTGGGTTAGTTTGTTTTTCAACAAGCTCGGGGTCGGCATTATTTTTAATAAACCATAATCCATAGGCAAAACCGCCCACAAGCAAAGCTGCAACAATTACCAAAAGATAAGGGAATGGCTTTTTAGCAGGTTCTTTTTTGGTGTTTTTCTATTTTTGGTTTTTTATTAATGTAATCGTGCTGTGCCATAGCGTTATTTTGGCCTTAACCTAAATCATATCTATAGGGTCTACATCTAAACTCCAGCGAACTTTTTGTGCAAGTTTACTGGTGCTTAAATAATCAACCATTTGCGCAAGATACTGATGTAATATGCGGCGATCTTGCGCTTGAATGTGCAATTGAAACCGATACATACCCGCAATTCTCTCTAATGGGGCAGGGATCGGACCGAGCAATTGTATACCAGATACCCCATTAACTGGAACCAAATCTGTCAAAAAGTCGACGACTAGTTTAATACTGAGCCCTTGTGCGCGGACTATAGCCATATTTGTGATGGGAGGTAAGTCGGCGTCATCACGCTCGCTTAACGCAAAGCGTGCAAAATCTTGGTAACCATTATTGACCAAATCTTGTAAAAGTGGATGTTCGGGAAAATGTGTTTGTAATAACACCTGGCCAGGCTCTCCTGAGCGGCCAGCACGTCCTGCTACTTGAGTCACTAACTGCGCTAAATGTTCCGTTGCTCTGAAGTCGCAGGAATATAGGCCGCTGTCTACGTCTAAAATTATGACAAGGCTTACATCAGCAAAGTGATGACCTTTTGCAAGCATTTGCGTACCAACTAATATGCGCGCTCCACCTAAATTAATTTCGTCGAGGGCTTTTTCTAAACTGCCTTTACGACGAGTTGAATCGCGATCAATACGGGTTACTGGCGTATCAGGAAACTCGTTTGTTAAAAACTCTTCTATTTGTTCAGTACCTTTGCCATTAGGGAATATTTGCGTGCTCCCGCAATCAGGGCATTGATGAGGTACTTGATGTTGGTCGCCACAATGGTGGCAAATCATTTGACCAATCGCTTTATGGAACGTGGCACTAGTACTGCAACGGTTACATTCACTTAACCAACCACATTCATGGCAAATAAGTGTAGGTGAAAAACCACGACGATTTAAAAATACCATAACCTGTTTACCACGATTCAAATGTTGGCGCATAGTAGCAAGGCTTGCGTGAGCAATACCCGCCTGATCGGGCTGGCCTTTCATGTCGAGTAATTTAAATTGGTTATCGGTTGAGGTTTGAGCGCGCTCAGTCAAGCTTAATAGTTGGTACTTATTATTAATGGTTTTATGCAAGGTTTCGAGCGCTGGAGTAGCACTGCCGAGTATAAGTGGGATTTTATGCTGGAATGCACGATAAGCTGCTAAATCTCGAGCATGGTAACGAAGGGTATCTTGTTGTTTAAATGATGAGTCATGTTCCTCGTCAACTACAATCATACCGAGCTTTAAAAAGGGTAAAAAAATACTTGAGCGCGTACCTATTACAATAGCGCAACTCCCTTTTTCGCAAAAGCGCCATGTTTGTAGGCGTTCGTTATCGGTAAGTGCAGAATGCCATAACATGATGGGTGTATCTGGAAAGCGGCGACGAAAGCGGTTTACCGTTTGAGGGGTAAGGCCTATTTCGGGGACAAGTACTAAGGCTTGTTCACCTCGCTTTAATACTTCTTCAAGACATTGAAGATAGACTTCGGTTTTACCACTACCAGTAACCCCTTCTAATAAAAACGTGTTAAAGCCTTTACTTTGATTAATTGCAGTGCAAGCTACGGCTTGCTCTTTATTCAGTGTAGGCTTACTACCCACTGTTGGTGCAGTACTTTGCCACTGATTATCATGTTCTATGGTTTGTGTAACAAGCGCTTTTGCAATAAGGCTATCGATAGTCTTTTTACTAAAGCCGAGTGCTTTAAGCTCGGTTAATGATGATTTACCTGACTGTGCAAGTTGCTTTAATAAGTTAAGTTGAGTTTTTGCTTTGAGTGACGGAAGTTTTGATCCTTTTTCTGTCAGCATAACCATATTGATACTGGTTTTATCCGGTGACTCACCTTGGCGCAGCGCACTAGGTAGCGCTATATGAATTGTTTCGCCGAGTGGGTAACAGTAATAGCGAGATGTAAAACTCAAAAGCGCAATGTGTTCAGATGATAAAATAGGCGCGTCATCAATGATTTCGATGATGGATTTTATTTTGTTTTCGGGGACGTCGGTCTTGCTTTTAATAGCTAAAACAACGGCGACTTTTTTTTGGTTACCAAAAGGCACCAACACACGCATACCTGGTTTAAGTGGTGATGCCATGCCATCGAGTTGCTTATCTACTTTATAATCAAAGGTGCGCGGTAAGGGGACTTTTATAGCGACTTCAGCAAAACACATAGCAACTCAACTCATAAAATTAATGATGTAATGTACTAAAAATAACGTTAAAAACCTACTAGCAAATATTGCTTGCTTAAGTGTCTGCCTACTTTTTTAGCAAAACAGTTAATAATAGCTTGTGTGTTTGATGGTAGTTGGATAAAATCCGCGACCAACAAATTTGTTTTAACGACGTATGGTGCCAGACTTCGGGTTTGGAGAGCGATGCGGCCTTAACTAGAGGTTTCTATGAAAGAAGGTATTCACCCTAAGTACGAAGTAATTTCTGCAACTTGTTCATGCGGCAATAAATTCGAAACAAGCTCTACTCTATGTAAAGACATTCACCTTGACGTATGTTCAGCGTGTCACCCTTTTTACACTGGTAAGCAAAAAGTTTTAGACACTGGCGGACGTGTTGATCGTTTCAACAAGCGTTTCGGTGCACTTGGTAGCAAGAAGTAATTTTTGCTGTCTCGTTAAATTAAGCACCTTAGGGTGCTTTTTTATGCTTTTAATTTAGTTATACCAATTTAATAGTAATAACGTTTCGATTTAAAAAATTAAGTTTTACACGAACGGCGTCAATGTTTTTTAATATAGGACAACTAAATAACAAATTATTTAGCTTGATGCTCGATTTTCATATTCCCCTGCTATGCATAACTATTTCCTGTTCTTATTCTGAATATGCATAAACCTTTACAGACAAACCGCAAATTATTCTCTATATTTTTAATTAGTTCATTTTTTAACTAAGTGGTTAAATGCAGCTAACGTGAAGTTATATGTTTTTAAAGTATGTGGATAAGCCTATTTTTGCTTATTTTTATAGGACTTTATTAAGATATTTTATAAAAAATAATGAAAGAACAATTGTGCCTTTAGAATCCGTTATTGGATGAATTTTTATTTATAAAGTGTCGATATAATTTACAAAAGTTATTGAAAAACCTCTTAAAATTAATCGAACTAGCATATAACAGGATAGACCTGATATTGCTTGGAATTTAAAAATAATAAGGGTATCGTAGCCTAAACTTCACCTCTCACTTTTACTTTAATTGCAGGATACAATCGCGTTATGTCAGACTTTCGTGAACAAGCACTACACTATCATTCGCACCCCGTTCCAGGAAAAATTAGCATTGAACTAACAAAGCCTGCTGAAACGGTAAAAGATCTCGCATTAGCATATAGCCCAGGAGTTGCAGAACCCGTACGTGAAATCGCTGCAGACCCTGCAAACGCTTATAAATACACAGGCAAAGGGAATATGGTTGCGGTTATCACTAATGGTACTGCAATTTTAGGCTTAGGTAATTTAGGCCCACTTGCTTCAAAACCTGTAATGGAAGGTAAGGCGTTACTGTTTAAGCGATTTGCTGGCCTTGATTCTATTGATATCGAAGTGAAACACCGCACTACTGAAGACTTTATTAATACAGTTGCTAATATTGCCGACACGTTTGGCGGAATTAACCTTGAAGATATTAAGGCGCCAGAGTGTTTTGAAATAGAAAAAGCATTGATTGAGCGCTGCAGTATCCCGATATTTCATGATGATCAGCACGGTACTGCCATTGTAACTGCTGCGGGTATGTTGAACGCGCTTGAGGTGCAAGGCAAGTCTATCGAAAATGCGACTATTGTGTGTTTGGGTGCTGGTGCTGCTGCGGTTGCTTGTATGGAGCTGTTAATTAAGTGTGGTGCTTTGCGCGAGCACATTTATATGCTTGACCGTAAAGGTGTTATTCATACTCGTCGTGATGACTTAAATGAATACAAAAAACTTTTTGCTAACAATACAGACAAGCGCACGTTGCAAGATGTTATTGAAGATGCAGATGTATTTGTTGGTGTATCGGGGCCTAATTTATTAGCTGCCGATGATTTAAAACTAATGGCAGAAAAACCAGTTGTGTTTGCTTGTTCAAACCCAGATCCAGAAATTGATCCTGCACTGGCTCATTCTGCTCGAAACGATCTAATTATGGCAACGGGTCGATCAGATTACCCTAACCAAGTTAATAATGTACTGTGTTTTCCGTTTATATTCCGCGGTGCTCTTGATGTACGCGCCAGTGCAATAAATGATGAAATGAAAATTGCAGCTGTAGAAGCGATTAGAAGTATTGCCAAAGAGCCTGTACCTGCTGAAGTACTGACGGCTGCGGGTGTTGATAAGCTGGAGTTTGGTGATAAGTATATTATTCCAAAACCAATGGATCCTCGTTTATTACCACGCATTGCAAAAGCGGTTGCAATAGCTGCTGTAGAGTCAGGTGTTGCACAAATTGATTTACCAGAAAACTATATGGAATAACGACTAAGTTGTAATTTAGACAC
>NZ_BADX01000054.1:0-57889 GCF_000241365.1 Pseudoalteromonas sp. BSi20480
CTAAAATAGCTTTTTACGTTAATTTACTGTTGCGTATTAATGCGATATTGTTACTTAAATAAATTTTAATGAGCGAAATACAATGAGTAATAATCAAGATGCTTTACCTTCAGGAGTTGTTGCGCGCTTCTTGAATGTAGTTGAGCGGGTTGGTAATAAGCTACCTGATCCAGCAATTATATTTTTGTTTGCTATGTTATTAATATGGGGTTTGTCGTGGTGGTTTTCTGGCGTAAGTTTTGATGCAATTGATCCGCGTACAGGCGAAGCAATTATAATAAACAACATGCTTGCAAGCGACTCGTTGGCCACTTTTTTATCTTCAATGGTAAAAACATTTACCGGCTTTGCTCCTTTAGGCGTAGTACTTGTTGCTATGTTAGGTGTTGGTGTAGCTGAGCACTCAGGCTTTATTAATACTGGCCTTAAGCTGATGTTAAAAGTAACGCCTAAAAAGCTGTTAACACCGTCTATTATTTTAGTGGCTATTGTAAGCCATACAGCGACGGACGCAGGTTACGTGCTTGTGATACCGTTAGCTGGCGTAATCTTTTATGCAGCAGGAAGGCACCCACTAGCGGGTATTGCAGCGGCATTTGCCGGTGTAAGTGGTGGTTTTGGCGCCAACTTTATTCCATCTGGAATAGACCCACTACTACAAAGCTTTACACAAAGTGCTGCTCATATTATTAATCCTGATATGTCGATAAATCCATTAAATAATTGGGCGTTTGCCTCAGCATCAAGCATGTTTATTGTATTACTGGGTTGGTATATTACCGATAAGATTATTGAACCTCGTTTACAAAATACGGCACTTGATGGAAACAGTGAAGATTTACCTGTTTTTGAAGATGCGCGTAGCGATGAAAAGCGCGCATTCTTCATAGCAAGCAGCGTAATGATTGCAGGCATTGCTTTACTTGCGTATGTCTCTGCTCCGGCAGATTCAGCCATGCGCAGTAGCGATGGCTCCTTAACTAACTTCCGTTCACCTTTAATGCAATCTATAGTGCCGTTGATCTTTTTGTTATTTTGGATCCCAGGCGCAGTATATGGCTTTACAGTAGGTACATTTAAAAGCTCTAAAGATATGATAGATGCCATGAGCAAGGCAATGGGCGGTATGGCTTACTACATTGTTATGGCATTCTTTTGTGCGTTATTTATTGCTGCCTTTAGCAAATCTAACTTAGGGGCATTACTTGCAATCGAAGGGGCGCAGTTATTAAAAGCCATGGCTCTTCCAAGTTCGGTAACGGTGGTAGGTATTATATTTTTAACCGCATTCGTTAATTTATTTGTGGGCTCTAGCTCGGCCAAGTGGGCATTACTAGGGCCGGTATTTGTGCCTATGTTAATGCAACTGGGTATTTCACCTGATTTAACGCAAGCGGCTTATCGTGTTGGTGATTCTAGCTCTAATATTATTACACCGCTTATGCCTTACTTCCCATTAGTTGTGGTTTATTGTCAAAAGTACGTTAAAAGTACGGGAATTGGTACGCTAATAGCGATGATGCTGCCATACTCGGTTGCATTTTTAATTGGCTGGAGCTTGTTTCTACTCGGTTATTGGGCATTGGGTATTCCGCTAGGGTTAGATGCAAGTTACGTGTATCCAGCAGTAGCGCCTTAACATAGAGCATTCGGTACAATACAGTAAAAGCCTCACTATTAATAAAGTAGTGGGGCTTTTTAGTTTTAATTGAATGATTTACACAGAAGTTTATAGTCGCCGTGCTTAGAAGATAATCATGGCTTGAGGTTGTGAGGTACGCAGAACAGCTTGAACCATTACTTAAATTTCAGACACAAAAAAACCTTGGCACTTTCGTACCAAGGTTTTTTTATTAAAGAACTGTTGCTTACTTAGCGGTAAAGCTAACTGGGCGACGTTCTTTACGAGGTCCGCTACGCTTATCACCGCGTGGGCCATCGTTACGTTTTCTATCACCAGATGGGCGTTCGCCACGTGGTTCAGCTGGGCCTTGATCTTGTGTAATTGTCATACCCATTGGGCGTTTACAAATAAACACTTTTTGGAAATGATCCAGTACATCTTTAGGCATGTTTTGTGGTAACTGCACAGTGCTGTGTTGATCGTGTAAACGAATGTCACCAATAAACTTGCTTGAGATATCAGCTTCGTTAGCAATTGCGCCAACAATGTTCTTAACCTGAACACCATGCTCACGGCCTACTTCGATACGGTAAGTATCCATAGGGCCTGCATCACGGCTGTTACGCTCGCGCGGTTTACGTTCAGAACGTTCACCACCACGTTCGTTACGACGTCCGCGATCACCACGCTCATTGCGTGAATTGCGTTCATTACGCTCACGTGGTTGAATCTTAACTTCTTCAACTTTAATTGGCGACTGTTGCTGTGCCAAACACAGTAAAGCACCCGCTAAGTTTTCAAGAGGAAGGTCAAGCTTTTCAGCCATGTTAGTAGCCACTTCGTTAAAGAACGTAATGTCTTTGTTTTCAAGCGCAATACTTAATTTTGCTTGTAACGCAGCGATACGTTTTTCTTCAACAACTTTAGCTGTTGGTAATTCAACCTGAGCAATTTCAGACTTGGTATGACGAATGATATTTTTAAGTAAGTAACGTTCGTTATGCTTAACAAATAAAATTGCTTTACCAGTACGACCTGCACGACCTGTACGACCAATACGGTGAACGTAGGCTTCAGAATCTTGTGGAATGTCGTAGTTGATAACTAAGCTTAAACGGTCTACATCAAGACCACGAGCTGCTACGTCTGTTGCAATAACAACGTTCAGCATGCCACTTTTTAAGCGGTCAACAGTGCGTTCACGTGCTTGCTGGTTCATGTCACCATTAAGCGGAGCTGCCGAGAAACCTTCGCGCTCTAATAATTCAGCAAGTTGAACGGTATCGTTACGTGTACGTACGAAAACAATAGCACCTTCGTATTGCTCAGCTTCTAAAAAGCGAACAATCGCTTTGTTTTTATGTACGCTTGCGTTCCAAAACACTTGCTCAACAGAAGATACTGTCGAGTTACGCGCAGAAATATGAACCTGTTCAGGGTTATTCATATATTTGCTGCTGATGTTTTGAATTTGCTTAGGCATGGTCGCAGAGAAAAGACATGTTTGCTTTTCGCGCGGTGTTTTTTCCATGATGTTTTCAACATCATCGATAAAGCCCATACGTAACATTTCATCGGCTTCATCAAGTACAAGTGCTTGAAGAGCATCAAACTTGATAGTGCCACGATTAATATGATCGATTAATCGACCCGGAGTAGCAACAATGATTTGAGCGCCACGACGAAGTGCGCTTAATTGAATGCTGTAGCTTTGGCCACCGTATAGTGCTAATACTTCAACACCACGAGTACCTTTTGCATATTGTTCAAATGCCTCAGCAACTTGGATCGCAAGCTCACGTGTAGGTGTGAGTACAAGGATCTGTGGCTGTTTCACAGACGGGTCAATATTGTTTAGTAACGGCAGTGCAAATGCTGCGGTTTTACCTGTACCCGTTTGTGCTAGTCCCAGTACGTCCTTTCTTTCTAGCAATAACGGTATACATTGAGCTTGGATTTCAGATGGTGTCTTGTAACCCAACTCTTCAACTGCCTTCAAAATTGCAGGAGAAAGATTTAGAGATTCAAACGTGACTGGTTCTGACATTAATACGCCTCAACGAATTTAAAGAGGCGCGCATTATATAGGATTAGCGAGGCAAATGCTTGTATAAATTAAAACTAATTTGTATGTGCTTGATGTTGGTTGAAATTTAACCAGCCCAGTTGTGGGATTATTGAACTGGTTAACAAATTTAATACACGACTACTTGTACAAGCCTAGGTTTTCTTTTGCATAAGCTTCAAATTCGGTAAAACCGCCAATGTGGTTTTGATCAACAAAAATTTGCGGGACAGTAGGGCAAGGTTTACCTGCTGACTTTTCTAAATCGGCTTTGCTTATGCCTTCTTTTATGATGTCGATGTAACGAAATTTAAAATCATCGCGCTCGTTGGCAAGTTGCTCTGCAACATCTTTGGCACGAACACAAAATGGGCAGCCTTCACGGCCAAAAATTACTGTAAGCATAGTGCTCTCCTTTATTTGATTGAATTTAGTTTAAATGATTAAAAAATATAATAAAGCGCAAAAAAGTGATTGTGCCATTCTATTATTGCGATGAACATTAATTTGACCGAGTCATGGACGGCATAATTCACCACGTCCTTGCCGCTATTCCTAATTGGGTTGAATAGCCCATTGCGTGTGCTGTTATCTGTAAATTTGCATTTATTACGTAGTAAGTTGGAAAAGCGCTTACTTTATAATTTGATTGGGTATATTGATTACCAAGAAGTATGGGCATACTGAGGTTTAAGTCATCAATAAATTGAGTAACTTGTTGCTCATTTTTATAATCAAGGGCAATACCGATTACATTAATGTCTGAGTTTATTAAGGTGCTTTGTAAGTTGGGCATGCTGTAGCGGCATATTGTGCACCAAGGAGCAAAGAAATACACAATGGTTGTTCTCCCTTCAAGCTCTGCAATACTAAATCTTTCGTTATTTTTATTTAAAATAGGCAAGTTAAAATAAGGGGCAGGAGTGTGGCTTGTTTCAAGTAAATTACGCGTTTGGTAGGCACTTGCTAAGTAAAACACGAGTATTGCTAAACTTAAATTTATTAACGTGCTACGTATTAATGCCATTGATTTTATCTGACCTATTTATAATTAAAAGCCAACCCTAACATAAATGGCTAAGCAGCCACTGTTATTTGATAGGCAGAGCTTTAGCGTTTGCTTGTGTATCAAGCCCAGTTGCTAATAAAGCCTATGTTAAAGTTTCACTGCTTTACACAAATCAGGCCTTTAGCTAATAAGGTTTGCTGATTACGTTAGAAATTTCCTGATTACATTTTAATGGTTGAATTTATAACTTTAACCCTAAGCTCTATATTTGAGACGAACATATAGAATATGTTTTTTAACTGCAAAGGAGATCAAGATCATGAGCAATTATTTACAACCAGCAATGAAAATGCCTTCACTTAAAGTTAAAGATAATGAGAACAACCTTGCTGACGTGTCGGCTCGACAGACAGATTTACCCTGGAAAATGATAGTAATCTATCGCGGAAAGCATTGTCCATTATGTACTAAACAACTTAATGCACTTGCTAAAATGAATGATAAATTTAAAGATGCAGGGGTAGAGATTGCCGCTGTTAGTGGTGACAGTCACGCACAATTTACAGAGCATCTAAACGATTTACACGTTAATTTTCCTCTTTATAGTGGGTTATCATTAGCTCAAATGACTGATTTAGGCCTGTATATTAGTGAACCACGCAGTGAAAAAGAAACCGCTCACCCATTTGCTGAACCTGCTATTTTTGTAATTAACGAGCATGATCAAATTCAGATACTAGATAAATCAAATGCACCTTTTTCACGCCCTGATTTAAATGATTTGTTGGCTGGCATTGAATTTATTCGCGAAAACGATTATCCAATTCGTGGCACATTAACACACTAATTAGCGATGAATACTTAGCGCTAATCTACAATACTGGACAACCATTTTGAGGAATTAAAAGCATTTGACTTTTTAATGCCTCAAAATGGGTTACTAATTTCACTAGTTTATAAAATGAGGAATTTTTTTAAATATTTTAATTTATTTACTTGAAAACATTTTTACCGTCCATATATAGTTTAGTAGGACGCCTGATGGGTCCTAAACTAAACTTAAACAATTGAAATTTATATTATTAATTTATATTTGTTAGCGCTTGTTCAAATGAAAAGTGCAGACAAAATATCGCTTAAATATGAGGATATTATTATGCGTACAGTAGACTTATCACCACTTTATCGTTCATTCATTGGATTTGATCATTTAGCGTCTTTAATGGATGCTGCGGCGAATACAGACAAACAGCCGAGCTTTCCTCCTTACAACATTGAAGCACTCGATCAAGACAGATACCAAATCACTATGGCTGTTGCCGGATTTAGCGACAACGAGCTAAGCATTGAGTCAGAAAATAACACATTAAAAGTAGCGGGTATAAAAGCTAATAAAGATGAAAACAAAGAACGTAAGTTTATTCATCAAGGAATTGCAGAACGCAATTTCGAGCGAAAGTTCCAGCTAGGTGACCATGTTAAAGTCCTTGGCGCCGACTTAGCAAACGGCTTACTTACTATAGAGCTTAAGCGCGAAATACCTGAAGCATTAAAACCACGCAAAATTGAGATTGGCCAAGGACGCTTACTAGAAGATAGCTAATCTGGTTATTAACAACATTTTTTTCCCTGATTATTTAGCCGCCTCTTTTGAGGCGGCTTTTTTGTGTCATAAAGACTCAATGTTATTTATGTAGTGTGTAGCTTGATTAAGTGTGTCTTCGCGTAAATCATCGCTTTGCTTATCCCAATTTCTATAAACCATGCCTATTCGTGGGTTTTTCTCTAGTTTTTCGCGGTGTGTTTGCATAAAACGCCAATATAAACTGTTCAGTGGGCAAGCTTTATCCCCCACTTTTTGTTTCACGTCGTATTGACAATTTTTGCAATAGTCGCTCATTTTATTGACGTAATTACCACTTGCAGTATAGGGTTTAGTGGCAATAATTCCATCGTCTGCAAATTGGCTCATTCCACGTGTGTTAGGCATTTCAACCCACTCAATGGCATCTATATAGACACCTAAGTACCAGTTATCAACTTCGTCAGGGTTTATTCCGCTGAGTAAACAAAAGTTACCAATGATCATCAAGCGCTGTATATGATGAGCGTAGGCAGTATCTAAGCTTTGCTTTAATGAGTGGCTCAAACAGTTCATTTTTGTATTACCATCCCAAAAATATTGAGGGAGCTTATTATTGGCTTTTAGTTGATTTTTAGTCGCGTAGTCGGGCATGTTTACCCAATAAACAGCACGAACGTATTCTCGCCAACCGAGTATTTGTCTGGTAAACCCTTCAACTTGTGAAAGAGATATTTCGTCAGGCCGTTGCTCGAATTCAGATATTACACGTTTGATTACATACAAGGGGTGAAGAAGTTTAGTGTTTAGGGCAAAAGAGAGCCTGCTATGGTAAAGACTAGTATTGTCTTTACTTTGGTCTGTCATTGCATCCTGAAACTTACCAAAATTGACAAGTAAATGCTCACAAAAGTATTCAAGAGATTCTTTGGCTTGCTTACGTGACGTAGACCATTCAAGTTTTCCTTCTTTAATTTCTCCAAAGTAAGCGATGTTGTGTTTTTTTAAACGAGCGAGGATATGACTTACATCGTTTTTAAATAATTTAGGCTCTGGGATAGATTTTAAGTCTTGCTTAGAGAATTTATTGCGGTTATTACTGTCGTAGTTCCATTTACCGCCAGCTGGTTTATCGTCCTCCATTAATAAATCATATCGTTTACGCATAGCACGATAAAAGTGCTCCATGGTCACATGCTTATCTTTCTTGAATCGATCTTTAATATCGTTAAAGGGCAGTAAAAAATGCTCTGAGTCATATGCTGATACATTTATTTCGGATGATTGTTCAAAATCAGCTAATTGCGATTTTAACCTAAATTCGTCTGGGTATAAGTATTCTATGCAGGAGCAGTTATATTCCTTAGCAACACGATTTAGTAGTGCGGGTAGGTGTTTATCTTCGTGTGTGTCGTCTAGGGTTAAGTGCAATACATTGAAACCTGCAGATTTTAACGCAGTTGCAAAGTTTTCCATCGCATTAAAAAAAGCACAAAGCTTTTGCACATGGTGTTTAACGTAATTGGTTTCTTGTTTTAATTCTGCGATAAGGTAGAGAACACCGTCCTCTTTACTTTTAAACCAAGAATGAGAAGGATTGAGTTGATCGCCTAAAATGAGTCTTAGGGTTTTGTAAGTCGCCATGATTAAACCAAAATTGAAATTTGTACGAGGGTGTCTGCTTAATCGATCGCTGTAATTTTAATAACAAATTGTATAATTTGAGCTTTATTTAAATATTCGCTAATGAGTGTATAAACACTCATCAAGCATCAAATTTGATATGAGTAGGCTCAATTAAAAGCGCCTTAATTATTATTGCTTTGCTTTTGTTTAGAAAGTTGGGTTAAGCAAACTACGTTAGAAACGTTAAACAGCGTATCATTCGTATAGCGTTCAAAGTAAGTAAGCACTTTGCGCCATGCTAAATGACTTTCTTCATTAAAAAACCGACCTAAATGTTCAACTAATGTTACATAAAATATATCAGTCAGAGGTTTAATATCACTCTGCTGAATATTTAATTTTTTTAAAAACTGTAAGTGATGGCTCAGAAATGGCGCAACCGATGATGGATTATCAATATTTTTGATTATGCGCTCTAAGGTACAATATAAAATATAACTTTTTTCGTTAAACTGTTCAGCTGTTAGCGTGTTCATCGAAATATCTGACTCTACAAGCTTTCTATGAAAACGCGCGGTAAATGCATGAAAGTTTGGTTTTATGATGCCAATACTTTTTAATAAAACAGATTTATGTGAATTCATCAGAGCCTCACAGAAGATTAAAAACTTATTTTTATTATTTTTATTATTATAGCTCGCGTAACAAAAATTACACGTTTTTTGATATAAAAGTATTAATTAATTGATAACTTTTTGAGTTCTATTGTTTTTTTAAATAAAAGTGAGAGTAGTTATTAATTCCATTATTGTGATTTCACTAGGCTTAAACAGCAAATGGTTAGCCGTTTAAAATAGTTTTATACCCATAATAGGTATAATGTTTTATTTCCTTACATCTGATTTGAACTGTATTTCTAAAGTTATTGGTTATTATGGTTGCTAATTATCCCCAACATCCATATAATAGCGGCCATTGTTTAGTCTGTTTTAAAACAGCTAACAGCGATGTTAAATCAAGGTTTGATATCTATTGGCGCGGGATGGAGCAGCCTGGTAGCTCGTCGGGCTCATAACCCGAAGGTCGTCGGTTCAAATCCGGCTCCCGCAACCAATTCTACTAATAAGTGAAAACTTATTATTTTATATCGCGCATTCTATGTAATGCGCGTTTTGCGTTTAAGCTAATGTAGTTTAATTTGGTCAGTTACTGACTCGCAACCAAGCTCGGCCCTAGGCCACACAGTTTTATGCTTTATTGGTGTGACGCCCCGCTTGGTTCGGGGCGTTGTTGTATCTGCACCTTTCTTAATTTATGGCGGTTGTCATTAAATTAAAATTTAAACTCAGTATTTTAGGGCTATAAGCCCTTTTTTTGTTTGTATGGAGG
Organism: Pseudoalteromonas sp. BSi20480; assembly: GCF_000241365.1. Taxonomy (NCBI): domain Bacteria; kingdom Pseudomonadati; phylum Pseudomonadota; class Gammaproteobacteria; order Alteromonadales; family Pseudoalteromonadaceae; genus Pseudoalteromonas; species Pseudoalteromonas sp. BSi20480. Next base: position 9,296 of record NZ_BADX01000054.1, read on the forward strand.
ATTTTCGTGACAAAACTTGAACAAGATTTAGTAACCATGTTAACGCCTGCGGTAGAAATGTTAGGCTTTGAGTTACATGGTCTTGAATTTGTACAAGCGGGTCGCCATTCTACCTTAAGAGTATATATTGCTCATGAGGATGGGATCTCAGTTGATAACTGTGCGGACGCTAGTCGCCAAATTAGTGCGATTTTAGATGTCGAAGACCCAATTACAAATGAATATGATTTGGAAGTGTCGTCTCCTGGTGTTGATCGTCCATTATTCAAACAAGATCACTACGAGCAGGCGCAAGGAGAGGAAGTACGCGTGCGTACTAAACTTCCACAAGACGGTCGTCGAAATTTTAAAGGCGACTTAATAGCAGTTAGCAGCGATATGATCACACTATCTAGTGATGGTGTAGAGCATTTGATCATGCTTAGTAATATAGAACGTGCGAATTTAATCGCAAAGTTTTAAATTCGAGTGCGAAGGAATAGGGCAAGCGAGGCATTACCCATGGCAAAAGAGATATTATTGGTTGCTGAAGCCGTTTCCAATGAGAAAGCGGTTCCAAAAGAAAAGATTTTTGAAGCATTAGAGTTCGCATTAGCGACTGCGACAAAGAAAAAACACGATGGTGAAATTGAAGTACGTGTATCAATTGACCGTAAAACAGGTGATTACGATACGTTCCGCCGCTGGCAGATTGCTGAAGTATTAGAGGATGGTTCATTAGAAAATCCTTACAGCGAAATAACATTAGAAGCTGCGCAGGTTGAAGAGCCTGACTTACAGCTAGGTGATTTTGTTGAAGAGCAAATTGATTCAATCAAATTTGACCGCATCACAACACAAATGGCTAAACAAGTAATCGTACAAAAAGTACGTGAAGCTGAGCGCGCTTTAGTTGTTGACGCATATAAAGACCAAGTGGGTGAGTTAGTAACAGGTGTTGTGAAAAAAGCAACGCGTGATTCAATTGTACTTGATTTAGGCAACAACGCTGAAGCAGTTATTTACCGTGATGACATGCTACCACGCGAAAACTTCCGTCCAGGCGACCGTATTCGTGGTCTTTTATACGAAGTTAAGCCAGAAGCACGCGGCGCACAGTTATTTGTAACGCGTTCTAAGCCAGAAATGCTGATGGAATTATTCCGCATTGAGGTGCCAGAAATTGGCGAAGAAATGATTGAACTTCGCGCTGCTGCACGTGATCCTGGTTCGCGCGCTAAAATTGCTGTTAAGTCAAACGACAAGCGCATTGATCCAATTGGGGCATGTGTTGGTATGCGTGGAGCTCGTGTTCAAGCTGTTTCGTCTGAACTTGGTGGTGAGCGTGTTGATATTGTTCTTTACGATGACAACCCTGCACAATTTGTTATCAATGCAATGTCGCCAGCTGAGGTTGCTTCAATAGTAGTAGATGAAGACACTCATTCGATGGATATTGCTGTAGAAGCCGATAATCTAGCACAAGCGATTGGTCGTAATGGTCAAAATGTTCGTTTAGCAAGCCAGTTAACTGGTTGGGAACTAAACGTTATGACTGTTGACGAAATGCGTACTAAAAATGAAGCAGAATCAGATAAGTTACTTAACTTATTTACTGAAAATTTAGATATCGATGATGAGTTTGCAACCTTACTTATCAACGAAGGTTTCTCAACACTTGAAGAAGTGGCGTACGTGCCAGCCTCTGAGTTTTTAGAAATTGACGGTCTTGACGAAGAAACGGTGGATGTTTTACGTTCACGCGCTAAAGATGCATTAACAACTAAAGCACTTAAAACGGAAGAAAGCTTAGAAGGCGCAGAGCCAGCTGAAGACTTACTTGCGCTTGAAGGCTTAGAGCGTCATCTAGCATTTGTAATGGCAAGTAAAGGTGTTGTAACACTTGAAGACTTGGCTGAGCAAGGTATTGACGAGCTAGTCGATATCACAGAGCTTTCATCTGAACAAGCAGGTGAGCTGATTATGGCTGCACGAAACATTTGTTGGTTTGCAGACGAGTAATTTATTAACGGAGGTATTACACACTATGGCAGAAGTAAATGTTGAAAAACTAGCCGGCGATATAGGTACAACTGTTGATAAATTGCTACAGCAATTTTCGCAAGCGGGTATCACTAAGCAGGCAACTGATAATGTAACTGAAGCTGAAAAAGCAACGTTACTTGATCATTTAAGCAAATCACATGGCGGCACGGGCTCTGAAGGCCCTGCACGCATGACTTTACAGCGTAAGAGCAAAAGCACATTAAATGTGACTGGCTCTACAGGTAAAGCGAAGGCGGTTCAGGTTGAAGTTCGCAAAACACGTACATACGTGAAGAAAAGCGCGATGGAACAAGAGCAAGAGCAACAACGCTTAGCCGCTGAAGAAAAAGCCCGTCTTGAAGAGCAGCAAAAAGCTGAACAAGCTGCAGCTGAGTTAAAGGCAAAACAAGAGGCAGAACGTAAAGCGAAAGAAGACGCTGATCGTAAAGCCAAAGAAGAAGCTAAACGTAAAGCAGACGCTGAACGTAAAGCGAAACAAAAGCAGATGACCCCAGAGCAAAGTGCTAAGTCTGAGAAAGATCGCATCGAAGCTGAGCGTCTGCAAAAAGAAGCAGAAGAGGCCGCATTGAAGAAAGCTGAAGAAGAAGCGAAACGTCAGGCAGAAGAAGCAAGAAAACTAGCTGAAGAAAACTCGGCTCGTTGGAAGAAAGAAGAGGAAGAGCGTAAGAAGCGTGAAGAAACAGCAGATCACCACCTTACGACTTCAACTTACGCACGTGAAGCAGAAGATGTAGCTGATGCTCGTGAAGAGCAAGGCTCTCGCCGTGCTAAGAAAAAGAAAAAAGCGCCAGCAAAAGATAAGTTTGCAGCGTCTAAGGGTAAAAAAGGTAAGCTAAAAGCACCTGCATCATTACAGCATGGTTTCCAAAAACCAACAGCTGATGTAAAAAATGAAGTACGTATTAGCGAAACAATTACAGTTGCTGAGCTTGCATCACGCATGGCTGTTAAAGGCGCTGAAGTTGTAAAAACAATGATGAAAATGGGTGACATGGTTACAATTAACCAAGTTATTGACCAAGAAACTGCGCAACTTGTAGCAGAAGAAATGGGCCATAAAGTTATCATCGTTAAAGAAAACGAATTAGAGCAAACAGTACTTAACGACCGCCATGAAGATGGTAAGTCAGAGCCTCGTGCGCCAGTTGTTACTGTTATGGGTCACGTTGACCATGGTAAAACATCAACGCTTGATTACATTCGTTCAGCAAAAGTTGCTTCAGGCGAAGCCGGTGGTATTACGCAGCATATTGGTGCATACCATGTTGAAACAAATGGCAACATGATCACATTTTTAGATACTCCGGGTCACGCCGCGTTTACATCAATGCGTGCTCGTGGTGCTAAAGCAACTGATATTGTAATCCTAGTAGTTGCAGCCGATGATGGTGTAATGCCACAGACTAAAGAAGCGGTACAGCATGCTCGCGCAGCGGGTGTTCCTTTAATCATTGCTGTGAACAAAATGGATAAAGAAGGCGCAGATCCAGATCGCGTTAAGAACGAGCTAGCACAGCTTGACGTTATCCCAGAAGAATGGGGCGGCGACACGCAGTACGTTCATATCTCAGCTAAAACAGGCTTGGGTATTGATGAACTACTTGAAGCAGTACTTATGCAATCTGAGCTATTAGAACTAACTGCACCAAGTCAAGGTATGGCTGCAGGTGTTGTAATTGAATCACGTCTTGATAAAGGCCGTGGTCCAGTAGCGTCTATCCTTGTTCAGTCAGGTACACTTAACCAAGGTGACATTGTATTATGTGGTCTTGAGTACGGCCGTGTTCGTGCTATGCGCGATGAAAACGGTAAAGATATCAAGTCTGCAGGTCCTTCTATTCCAGTAGAGATTTTAGGCCTATCTGGTATCCCTGCAGCCGGTGATGAAGCAACGGTAGTTAAAGACGAGCGTAAAGCGCGTGAAGTTGCATTATACCGTCAAGGTAAATTCCGTGATGTTAAATTAGCACGCCAGCAAAAAGCGAAACTTGAAAACATGTTTACTAACATGGCTGAAGGTGACGTTTCTGAAGTTAACGTGGTACTTAAAGCAGACGTTCAAGGTTCTATCGAAGCGATTTCTGATTCACTAACTAAGCTTTCTACTGACGAAGTAAAAGTGAAGATTGTGGGTTCTGGCGTTGGCGGAATCACAGAAACAGATGCAACGCTTGCTGCGGCGTCTAACGCGATTGTTGTTGGCTTTAACGTTCGTGCTGATGCATCTGCACGTAAAGTGATTGATTCTGAGAACCTAGACTTACGCTACTACAGCGTTATTTACGCCTTAATCGAAGAAGTTAAGCAAGCGATGTCAGGTATGCTTGCACCAGAATTTAAGCAAGAAATTATTGGTCTTGCTCAGGTTCGTGACGTATTCAAATCACCAAAAATTGGCGCAATTGCAGGTTGTATGGTGACTGAAGGTGTTATTAAGCGCAGCGCGCCTATCCGTGTACTACGTGATAACGTGGTTATATACGAAGGCGAACTTGAATCGCTTCGTCGCTTTAAAGACGATGTGCAAGAAGTGCGTAATGGTATGGAATGTGGTATCGGTGTTAAGAACTACAATGACGTACGTGTTGGTGACCAAATCGAAGTATTTGAAACAGTTGAAGTACAACGTACTTTATAACTGTTAGCTCACTAAACAAATAAATGGGGGCTTAGCCCCCATTTGTGTATCTATCACTTAATTAGCTTATTATTAAATTTCAATAAGTTACATTTTTAGGACAAGTTTCATGAGAGAATTTTCTCGCACTGATCGTGTTGGCCAGCAAATCCAAAAAGAAATTGCTGTGATTTTACAACGCGAAATTAAAGATCCGCGCTTAGGCATGGTGACAGTGTCTGCGGTAGAAGTATCGCGCGATTTATCTTATGCAAAAATTTTCATCACTGTGTTTAACACAAAAGATGAAGATGCAGCAAAGCAAAGCGCAAAAGTACTTAACGAAGCTACGGGCTATATTCGTTCGCTTTTAGGCAAGCGTATTCGTGCTCGTATTATGCCAGAGCTAAAGTTTGTGGTTGATAATTCATTAATGGAAGGGATGCGTATCTCTAACTTAGTGGACACAATCATCAGAGAAGATAACGCAAAACACGTCAATGAAGACGATAGTAGTGTTGATGATGCGTCGAACTCAGATGACAACATTAAACAAGCAGATGATAAAGATAGCTAAGAAGGCATATAGCGATGGCAAGACGCAGTAAAGGCCGTGCAATAGACGGGATTTTGTTGTTAGATAAACCCAAAGGTATTTCGTCAAACAAGGCATTACAGCAAGCAAAAGGTATCTATTTTGCCCAAAAGGCGGGGCACACAGGTGCACTCGACCCGCTTGCTACCGGTATGCTGCCAATCTGTTTTGGTGAAGCGACTAAGTTTACTCAGTTTTTACTTGATACCGATAAAACCTATGTTGTGCGTGCTAAGTTAGGTGAAAGAACAACAACATCTGACTCTGATGGTGAAATAGTTCAGACACGAGATGTAAACGTAACTGTTGATCAATTAAAGCAAGAAATTTCAGCGTTTTTAGGTGAATCTGATCAGTATCCATCGATGTATTCTGCGCTTAAGTACGAAGGGAAACCTTTGTATAAATATGCGCGTGAAGGGATTGAAGTTCCTCGAAAATGCAGAAAAATAAATGTATTTAGCTTAACGCTTGATGAGTTTGATGAAGCGAATAATGAAGTACAAATGACAGCTCACGTTTCTAAAGGGACTTACATTCGTACTATTGTTGATGACTTAGGTGAAAACTTAGGCTGTGGTGCCCATGTGATCATGCTTCACCGCTCGGCTGTTGGCCATTACCCCGCAGATAAAATGGTATCGATAGAGCAGTTAGAATCGTTATTAGCTAAAGCAAAAGACGAAGAAACCGTTCCGTCAACCTACCTTGACGAACTGCTTTTGCCAATGGACACCGCTCTAGTTGATTTACCGGTTGTGGAAATCACTAAAGAGCAGGGTGTTTCATTTAGCCACGGGCAAGCTGTAGTTCTTGGTAAAGAATTACCTGATGGTGCAATAAAGGTATTAGCCGATGGTGTGTTTATAGGCACAGGCGAGAAAAACCCTGATGGCCATTTAAAATCAAAACGCGGTCTATCAAACCAGCAGGCGGAGTAAAGTTTAACTTGTAGTTATTATTATACTTGGTAGAATACGCCCGCTTAATCGTTTTGGCTGAATTAGTGATCGGCTAAGACACCTTTTAAATTTAATTTTTGGAGTTACTATGTCACTAAGCAATCAAGAAAAAATCGATATCATTGCTAAATTCGCACGTGCTGAAGGCGACACTGGTTCACCTGAAGTACAAGTAGCACTACTTACTTTTGATATCAACAAGCTTCAAGGTCACTTTGCTGATCACAAGCATGACTTCCACTCACGTCGTGGTCTGCTTCGTAAAGTAAGCACTCGCCGTAAATTGCTTGATTACCTTAAAGGTAAAGATATCTCGCGTTATACTGCACTAATCAAAGAACTTGGCCTACGTCGCTAAGAACTTGATTACGAGAAAAGGAGCTTTTTAGCTCCTTTTTTTGTGCCTGAAATTTAACAAATTACATCGCAAAGTCACCTTTAAAGCTATCTGTAGTCGCTCTCATTAATTCGAGCCAGTCAGATGCCAAACACACAAACTAAAACTGTTTGCTGGACTCGCATTTTTACGTGGCTTTGGTATATACTGTGCGCGTAGATAAAAAGGTTTATCTACGGTTATTAACATCATTGCCAATTGTAGTACTTAATTGATTTCCAACTGAATACAATTATGTACTGTAATTGGTACTTTGATGGAACACTTATTTAGATTTAAAGGATATTTTAAGTGCAAGCAATTATAAAAGAATTTCAACTAGGTCAACACACTGTAACCCTAGAAACAGGTGCAATCGCACGTCAAGCAGACGGCGCAGTACTAGCAAGCATTGGCGATACGTCAGTACTAGTAACGGTTGTTGGTAAGCGTGAAGCACAGCCAGGTCAAGACTTCTTCCCACTAACAGTTAACTACCAAGAGCGTATGTACGCTGCAGGTCGTATCCCAGGTGGTTTCCTTAAGCGTGAAGGTCGTCCTAACGATGGCGAAACACTAATTGCACGTCTTATTGACCGTCCAATTCGTCCACTTTTTCCAAATGGTTTCGTAAACGAAGTACAAGTTATTGCAACTGTTGTATCTGTAAACCCTGAAATCCAACCTGATATGGTTGCGATGATTGGTACATCAGCAGCACTTGCTATCTCTGGCATCCCGTTCAGTGGTCCAATTGGTGCAGCTCGTGTTGGTTACATTGGTGGTGAATACGTTCTTAACCCAACGTTAAAAGAACTTGAAGAGAGCCAACTTGATTTAGTTGTTGCTGGTACTGATAACGCAGTACTTATGGTTGAATCAGAAGCAGACGTACTTGCTGAAGACGTAATGCTAGGCGCGGTTGTATACGGTCATGAGCAATCACAGTCTATCATCAATGCTATTAACGAATTTAAAGCAGAAGCAGGCAAGCCTACTTGGGATTGGACTGCACCTGAGAAAAACGTATCGCTTGAAGAGAAAGTAGCTGAACTTGCTGCTGATAAAGTAGGCGAAGCTTACCGTATTACTGATAAAGTAGCGCGTAAAGAAGCACTTGGCGTAGCTAAAGATGCAGTTATCGAAGCACTTTCAAGTGAGCTTGCTGAAGGCGAAACGCTTGATAAGCAAGAAGTGGGTAAAGTATTCGGTTCACTTGAGAAGAAAATTGTTCGTGGCCGTATCGCTGCAGGCGAAAAACGTATCGATGGTCGTGAACCAGATATGATCCGTGCACTAGACGTAATGACTGGCGTATTACCGCGTACTCACGGTTCTGCTATCTTCACACGTGGTGAAACACAAGCATTAGTAACAGCAACGCTTGGTACAGAACGTGATTCACAGTTAATCGACGATTTAACGGGCACGCACAAAAACCACTTTATGCTTAACTACAACTTCCCTCCATTCTGTGTAGGTGAAACTGGTTTTGTTGGTTCTCCTAAGCGTCGTGAAATTGGCCACGGTAACCTAGCTAAGCGTGGTATCCAAGCAGTAATGCCAACATTGACTGACTTCCCATATTCAATCCGTGTTGTATCAGAAATCACTGAATCAAACGGTTCATCTTCAATGGCATCTGTGTGTGGTACATCACTAGCACTTATGAACGCGGGTGTTCCAATTAAAGCTTCTGTTGCAGGTATTGCGATGGGTCTAGTTAAAGAAGACGAGAAATTCGTTGTTCTTTCTGACATCTTAGGTGACGAAGATCACTTAGGTGACATGGACTTTAAAGTAGCAGGTACTACTAACGGTATTACTGCATTGCAAATGGATATCAAGATTGAAGGTATCACACAAGAAATCATGCAAATTGCGCTTAAACAAGCAAAAGCAGCACGTTTACACATATTAAAAGTGATGGACGAAGCGATTTCTGCTCCTTCTGAAGAGCTTTCAATGTTTGCTCCGCGCATTTACACAATGAAAATTCCACAGAAGAAAATTGCTGAAGTTATTGGTAAAGGTGGCGCTACTATTCGTCAACTTACTGAAGAAACAGGCACAACAATTGAAATCGGTGATGACGGTACAATTAAAATTGCCGCTACTGACGGTGAAAGCGCTGCAAATGCAATCAGCCGTATTGAGCAATTAACAGCAGAACTTGAAGTAGGTACTATCTACGAAGGTAAAGTTGTACGTATTGTAGATTTCGGTGCGTTTGTAAATATTCTTCCTGGTAAAGATGGTTTAGTGCATATTTCTCAAATTAGCACAGAGCGCGTTAATAACGTTGCAGATCACCTTAGCGAAGGTCAAGAAGTTAAAGTTAAAGTACTAGAAGTAGACCGTCAAGGTCGTGTACGTCTTAGTATTAAAGAAGCAATGGAATCAGCTGCACCAGCGGCAGATGCGTCAACTGATGCTTAATTGCTAATACTTAATCCAGATATTTTCTGGATAATATAAAAGGGGGCTGTTTAGCCCCTTTTTTTATGCTTTAATGAGGGACTTGAATTTAAACAAAGATTATTCAAGGAAGCTAAATTACTTACGATGATACACAACAGTGTATGTGCAACTATGAACCAAATCATTCGTCGTCAGTCATAAGGCTACCAACCTTGGTATTAAGGATTTTAATGATTTTCAAACACATTGCTTTGGCGTCTTTTGCTATTTTGTCTTTAAGCGCTTGCCAAACAACAACCCAATCAGAATCAGCACCTGTAGTAAACGTGCCTTTCACTGCGCCCTTAGCGTCTGATTTTCGCAGTGAAATAGCTATCGCACGTTATTCAGAATTACTTAATAGAGCTGATTTAACGCCAGAGCAACAAGCAAAGTTATATTACGATCGCGGAGTGCTGTTTGATAGTTTAGGCATGACCACTTTATCGCGCATTGACTTTAACCGTGCGGTAAAACTTAAGCCTGACTTAGCTGAGGTGTATAATTTTTTAGGTATTCAACACACATTAATGCAGCAATATGAAAAAGCATATGAGCTTTTTGATTCTGCGTTAGAGCTAGATGAAGAACACGAATACGCTTACTTGAACCGCGGTATTGCGCTTTATTATGGCGATAGGCCCAGTATTGCAAAAACAGACTTCAGTCAATTTTTAGCGCGTTCTCCTAACGACCCGTATCGCGTTTTGTGGGTGTATTTAGCACAAGCTAAATTAGACAAAGATTCAGCAGTTGCTGAGCTAAAAACTAACTCTAAAGCGCTTGATGACTCGCAATGGGCATATCAGTTAATCTCACTTTTTGCGGGTGATATGAGTGAGCATACATTTTTATCTGGTGTAAGCGATGGCGTTAAGTCAGAGCAAGAATATGCCCAGCGTTTGTGCGAAGCTTATTTTTACTTAGCAAAGCTACACCAAGCAGCGGGTGATACCTATGTTGCCGCTGATTATTTTAGATTGGCACTATCTACTAATGTACATGAGTTTATAGAATACAAATATGCTCGCTTAGAGCTTGAACTTTTAATGGAAGCAGACGCAAGTTAGTGTGTTAAAAACAACATTAGCATTACTTTTTAGCTTGTTGGTTGCAGGGTCGAGCAACAGCTATGGTGGTATTGGCTTTTGGCAGGTATTAAATGCCAAAGCCGAACCGCTACAATTATATTGGCAGTTTCCTCGCTACTTTTTAGCAAATATAAATAAACTGCCTAAAAATACTCTTGGCCTACTTGCTAGGCATCACATACCTTCTGCTCAATACGAGTATTCTTTACACCTGATCAAAAAAGACCAAGCTGAAGCAGCGAAGTTATTTTGGCGACTGAGTTTACCAAAAATAAGTAATTTTCAGCTGGCCAAGTTATCCCAGCAATTACTTGTTACTAAGCAATGGGACGATCTTAAACTATTAAACACGTTAGGCTACCTAGAGCCTGGTTTTGTATTAAATCACCTTAACTTACACAATGGTGTTATTCACACACAGATCCCCGAACCATTTTTGCACTCATTGGACTTTTTATCGTTAAATTCTACTATTGCCGTAAATAAAAAATGCCAGTTTAATGTTTTAACGATGAGCGATCATCGAAGTGGACTTTATAAGTTATCGGCATTAATCAAAACTTATAATAAAAATCCGGAGCCAAGACAGGACGCTTTTTGCTTTAGTAAGCCAGTGTATGTGGGTGGTGCTTTAAAGTGCAACAATAGCATGAGCAAAGCGGCTAATTGTGATTGGCAATCTTCTTTAATAAATAAACAATTTTTAAGAAAATTCGATTTTGTTGTAATGATGCCCAAATATGGAAGTGCTAATGTTAGCCGCGGCATTATGCAATTAAATTCAGACGCCAATTATGGGATTTTTTTGCATGAGCTAATGCACTTTAATGGCTTTGAAGATGAGTATGTTTTACCCAAAGCTAAGCAGGCTTGGTTGTGTAAAATGAGAGGCTTAGTTGCTCCTAACTTGTATATTGCACAAAAAGATGAAAAATCACCAAAAGGTTGGCATAGAAGTAAAAGCTGCCAGAGTGGCGGTGTAGCCTACAAACCAAGTAAAGACTGGTCAATTCTAGAATATCAACAGATAAAGCTCTCTGATCAATACAGGGCCCTTTGGTTAGCACATATAGATAAAATTAAGCGTTAATATGTCTATAACCATTGGTTTTTAAGTCCCTATTTTCTCACTTAAAATTAACTCAACATGCTTCGCTTTTTATAGACAAAATATCTGTTATTGAGTATAACTATTACCATTAATGTCGTTTAAAAACAGGCAGTAAAAGCATCACTTAATGTATAAAAGTGGCGCCCTGATAAACTTATGATTATAAAAGGCCCTACATTATGACTTTGCTCTGGATACCCTTGTTATCCTTGATTGGCAGTGTTATTTCTGCATTCACAGGCAAACTTTCTCGCAATCAAAGTACATTTGCTACTGTGCTTGCACCGTTAACCGCTTTGGGGATTACTTTATACCATGCACCAGCGGTTCTTGCCGGTGAAACTATCCGCTATTCCTTAGCGTGGATCCCCTCTATTGGTCTAGATTTATCGCTTCGTATAGACGGTTTAAGCCTCTTGTTTATGTTTATGATATTAGGCATTGGTTTGCTTGTTATTGTATATACACGTTATTATCTCAGCGCCAATGACTCAATGGCTAAGCTTTATAGCTACTTAATGTTATTTATGACTGCAATGCTAGGCATTGTTATGTCTAATAACGTTATACAGCTATGGCTATTTTGGGAATTGACCAGTATCAGTTCTTTTTTATTGATAAGTTATTGGTGGCATAAATCTGAAGCGCGTAAGGGCGCGCGAATGGCTTTAGCCGTAACGGGTGCGGGTGGTTTAGCACTACTTGGCGGGTTAATGTTACTAGGTGATATTGTTGGCAGTTATGACTTAGATGTTATTTTGGCAAGTAAAGCCATTATTCAATCCCATGATTTATACGAGTTAGCACTTGTTTTAGTATTGCTGGGTGCATTTACTAAATCGGCTCAGTTTCCGTTTCATTTTTGGTTACCTCATGCAATGGCGGCCCCTACGCCCGTTAGCGCTTACTTGCACTCAGCAACGATGGTTAAAGCCGGTATCTTTTTACTTGCGCGCTTTTATCCAGCTTTAGCTGGAACCGAAATGTGGTTTTTATTAGTTGGTTTAACTGGTTTAGCTACATTGTTATTTGGTGCTTACATAGCGTTATTTAAGCACGATTTAAAGGGGTTACTTGCGTATTCGACAATTAGCCATTTAGGTTTGATCACGCTATTGCTTGGCCTTGATACCGAGCTTGCAACGGTTGCAGCCATATTCCATATAATTAACCACGCAACATTTAAAGCGTCGTTATTTATGGCTACTGGTATTATTGACCATGAAACAGGCACGCGTGATATGCGTAAACTTAATGGTATGTGGCGGTTTATGCCTTATACCGCAACTCTTGCAATGGTTGCTGCTGCAGCTATGGCGGGCGTACCTCTACTCAATGGTTTCTTATCTAAAGAAATGTTTTTTGCCGAAACACTACATCAGCAAGTACTTGGATCTATGTCATGGTTAATACCTGTACTTGCAACGGTGGCAGGTGCATTTGCAGTCGCCTATTCAGCACGCTTTATTCACGATGTATTTTTTAACGGCGACCCAATAGACTTACCTAGAACACCGCATGAACCGCCACGTTATATGCGTGTGCCAATAGAAATACTGGTTGTGCTATGTATTTTGGTGGGTATTTTCCCAAGCTTTACTGTTGATAGTATTTTATCTGCGGCGTCATTAGCGGTGTTAGGGGAGGCGATGCCAGAGTACAAGTTAACAATTTGGCATGGTTTTAATCTACCGTTACTGATGAGTGCAATGGCCGTTGTAGGTGGTTTGTTTATTTACGTGAATCGCAAATATTTATTTCAATTTCAGGCTTCACTGCCCACATTAAATGCTAAAAAAACCTTTGAACGTGCAGTGCTGAGTGTAGTTGCATGGTGTCAGAGTAAGATTAACAGCACTGAAAATGGTTCTTTACAGCGCTATTTGGTTATTATGCTGGGTGTCGTATTACTTTGTGCCGGTTGGCCATTATTTGAAATGCAACAATTAGCTGGCAGTATGCCGCGCACACCTGTTGATGTGCATAATGCGATTGGTGCTGGTTTATTAATAATTGGCGCAATAGCCACCGTTATTTGGCACAGATCGAGAATGGTCGCACTGTTGATGCTGTCTATAGTAGGCTTGATGGTGTCGGTTTTATTCACTCGTTTTTCTGCGCCAGATTTAGCGTTAACTCAGCTTACTGTTGAGGTGGCCACTATTATATTGCTTATGCTTGCGTTGTTCTTTTTACCTCAACATACGCCTAAAGAGTCTAGCTCGTTGCGAGTACTGCGCGACTTAGGAATTGCCTCTACTATTGGTGTAGTGGTTGCGAGTATTTGTTATGCGATATTAACGCGTCCGTTAAATTCTATTTCTGACTACTTTGTCGCTAATGCCAAAACAGGTGGTGGCGGTACAAACGTGGTTAACGTTATTTTGGTCGACTTTAGGGGATTTGACACCCTAGGTGAAATAACGGTACTGGGTATAGCCGCATTAGGGATATTTAAAGTGCTTTCACGTATCCCATTATTTATGCCTGCCAGTGATAGCGAAGGACGTCCATGGGCGCGTGAGCGTTACCCAATATTACTTGCAAGTATTTCACAAAGCTTATTGCCGTTGGCGTTGTTAGTATCAGCGTATATATTCTTGCGTGGTCACAACTTACCAGGTGGTGGTTTTATTGCTGGTTTGGTTACGTCAATTGCTTTCATATTGCAGTACATGGCACATGGCTCTAACTGGATCACCGAGCGTTTTGACATCAACTACCGTAAAATTATTGCCTCGGGGATAGGTATCGCAATGTTTACTGGTGTAGGCAGCTGGTTCTTCGGTAGGCCATTTTTAACCACGTGGTTTGATTACTTTGATATTCCGTTTGTAGGTAAAACAGAACTTGCTAGTGCAATTGTGTTTGACCTTGGCGTGTACCTCACCGTAGTAGGTGCAACATTAATGATTTTAGCTAGTTTGGGTAATATGACTTCCGATGCCCCTAAAAAAGAGGTGAATATTTAATGGAGCTATTATACGCATCGTGCGTTGGTGTATTAGTTAGCTGCGGTGTATTTTTACTGTTGAGAGCACGGACGTTTCCTGTAGTACTGGGTCTTACCATGATTTCGTATGCAGTAAACTTATTTTTATTTTCATCGGGGCGTTTAACTATAAATAAAGCAGTGGTACTTGGTACCGGAGCAGATTACGCCGATCCACTTCCTCAAGCCTTGGTTTTAACCGCAATTGTAATTGGTTTTGCAATGACAGCATTTGTGGTTATTTTGGCTATTCGTGGACGTGCTGATTTAGGGAGCGATCATGTTGATGGAAGCCCAGTTAAATCAGCTGCTGTAGTTAAGGAGCAAAAATGATTCAACATTTAGCATCCTTACCTATTTTATTACCTATGCTTGCAGCGGTTATTTTGTTACTTCCACCGTGTGGTAAAAGTGTAAAAATTCGCCGTTACGCATCAAATGCTATGGCGCTTATTACGTTTGCCGTTAGTGTGTTTTTATTAATGCATATTTACAATACGGGTATCAGTGTTTATGCAATTGGTGATTGGTCGGCCCCTTTTGGGATAGTACTTGTGGCCGACAATTTATCAACATTACTCGTAGCGCTAACCTCGTTTTTAGGACTTGGGGCCATTTTATATGGCAGTGCGGGCGATGATGAAAAAGGGAGCTTTTATCACCCCCTAGTTCATTTTTTAGTATTGGGTGTTAACGGTGCTTTTTTAACGGGTGATTTGTTTAACCTGTTTGTATTTTTTGAAGTTTTACTTATTGCATCGTATGCATTACTTATGCACGGTGGCGACAAACAAAACACACGTGCAGCGCTACAGTATGTCATTTTAAATTTAGTGGGCTCAAGTGTATTTTTAATAGGTTTAGGTATTTTATATGGCGTATTAGGTACATTGAATATAGCTGATATGGCGCAAAAGGTATCACAGCTTAATGGTGACGATGTATTTATTGCTAAAGCCGGTGGTTTATTACTACTTATTGTATTTGCTTTAAAAGGCGCATTATTGCCCCTACATTTATGGCTTCCAAATACCTATGCAAGCGCTAAACCTGTTGTTGCAGCCTTATTTGCTATTATGACTAAGGTGGGCGTATATGCCATGCTGCGTGTTTACACCGTTATATTTGGTGAACAGGCGGGTGCACTTGAGCACATGGTACAACCTTGGCTTTGGGGATTAGCAATTGCCACTATTATCGTCGGAGCTATGGGCGCAATAGCCGCGCAAGACTTGCGTAAGTTAACTGCTAATTTAGTGTTAGTGTCGGTAGGTACATTAGTTGCGCTAGTGGCTTTACAAAATGTAAATGCAACGGCTGCATTATTATATTACTTAGTGCATTCAACATTAGTGAGTGCCGCGTTATTTTTATTAGCCGACTTAATTGCTAAGCAACGTGGAAAAGTTGCCGACAGGCTTGTTGGTGGGCGTGCAGTTAAACAGCCGCTTTTACTTGGGGCATGTTTTGTTGTTGCCGCTTTAACAGTAGTAGGTATGCCGCCGTTATCTGGCTTTGTTGGTAAAATATGGATACTAAAATCAACTTTAAATAGTGAGCAGGCCTTAGTATTTTGGCCCGTTTATTTAATAACAAGCTTTGCATTGCTAGTTGCACTTTCTCGTGCGGGTACAAGCTTGTTTTGGGAAAGAAAAGATAAACGCAGCGAAAGCCCAGACTGCGCTGATGCAAACCCATTACAAGTTACGGTAATTATAGGGTTACTCGCATGTTCGCCATTATTAGTTATTTTTGGCGGGCCGATTAGCGAATACATGATAGGTGCTGCTACGCAATTACATGATATTAGCGGTGGCATAAATGCTGTACTAAAAGGAGGCATGTAATGAGACTGCAAGCCCGTTTTCGTTGGTTACCAACACCATTTCGTAGCTTATTTTTGTTTATAGTATGGTTGTTGCTCAATAATAGTGTGTCGGTTGGTCATATTGTACTGGCAACATTTTTTGCTATTTTTATTCCTATTTTAAGCTTCTCGTTTAGAGATCCTCAGCCGCTTATATTAAAGCCAGGGCTAGCTCTAAAACAATTTTTAATTGTACTTTACGATATTATTGTAGCTAACTTACAGGTTGCGTTATTAATTGTTGGGCCTTCCAAAAAATTACGCCCCGCATTTATTAAAGTCCCCTTAGACTTAACACATGATATGCCGATTACAATTTTAGCAAGCAGTGTGTCGTTAACACCCGGTACTGTAAGTGCGGAGGTGTACCCTATTCCTGAATCGTTAGCACAGGGCGAGAAAATGACACAGCGTTATTTGCTCATACATGTACTTGACCTTGATAACGAAGCCGAGCTTATCAAGCATATTAAAAAGCGTTACGAAGCTCCACTAAAGGAGATATTTCAATGTTAGATACCGTATTACTTATCGTTTTTGCCATGATAGGGCTCTCTTTATTACTTAATTTGTGGCGCCTTATTATAGGGCCTTCGATTCCTGATAGAGTTTTAGCCCTTGATACTATGTATATTAATGTTATTGCACTTATTGTTTTATACAGCATAAGTATGGGAACAGGCTTGTATTTTGAGGCTGCATTGTTGATAGCCATGTTAGGGTTTGTAAGCACTGTTGCGGTGTGTAAGTATTTACTACGTGGCGATATAATTGAATAGGGTGGCAAGATGATTAGTGAGTGGGTTGTATCAATTTTATTGTTATTTGGCGGCACGTTTATTTTAATTGGTTCGTTAGGCTTATTAAAACTGCCCGATTTTTTTATGCGTTTACATGGCCCAACAAAGGCCACCACTTTAGGTATGGCAAGTATATTAATTGCCGCCATGGTATTTTTTGCAAACTCTGAAACGGGTTTAAGCGTTAAGGAAATATTGATCACTATATTTCTATTAATTACTGCCCCAATAAGTGGCTATATGTTAATTAAGTCGGCTATTCATCACAAACTCAAGCCAAAAGAGGGAACCAAAGGCCTAGACAATATTGAAGATGATTAAGCTTTATTAATTATTACACTATCTAGGTAGTGCCATAGCAATGATGGTTCTTAAACCGAATAAAGAAATTTATTCGGTTTTTTGTTACTAGAGAAGTCGTTAACGCTTTTATTTAAGAGTGATTAATTGAGCTTGAGAACATGATTGTGCGTATTAAGCCTTACAAATTGACAAGAAACTTTAAATTTTATGAATAACATAAACCCAAAAAAATTACTCAATAGCAAATGGACTGCAACGCCTGCCATTAATAAAGAAAAGCATTTTGTAATTGTGGAGGTAGAGTACGATGAAGATGCTAACGTGATAGCGTGTGTTACTGAGTCTGTGTTTTCTAAAAACCAATACCCCATTAGTTGGCGCGATCTCAAAAACACAGAAAAATGGCGTCAAGGTTGGAAGTAGCTTTAATAAATTTATATAAATTAATGGATTGAAATTTAAACATATAGTTAAAGTAGTTTAAAGCCATCAATTTTAGGGAAGATCAGATTGATAAAAAATAACACCAACAATAAAAAACCAGCATTTAGCTGGTTTAAAAAAGTGTTTAGCTAACAGCTATTTTTCATCTGCGTATTTTACGCGAATCTTACTTTTATCAACGGTTAATTGATTAAGTGCTTTAATAGCGCTTTTGCTTTCAATATCGTTTGGCATTTCTACAAAGGCAAATCCTTTAGATTGGCCAGTTTCTTTATCGAGTACTAAGTTACAGGTAGTCACTTTGCCGTGCGCTGAAAACAATGTACGAAGATCTTGCTCTGATGTAGTGCGAGATAAGTTACGAACTAATAATTTCATATTTAACCTAAATAATGGTATCGGGTAGATTATCTCAAGTAACTTGGTTTTAACCTAATTATATTTTTAGCATTGTTATTGCTGTTAGTTTAAAACACTTAACTAGCCCTGAAAGCGAATAATGAGTTATTGGTAATAAATAACTAGTTATTAAAATTAATAATTGGTAAGTTATATTTTTAAAAGTTTACTTACCATTAATGTGTTGGGCTGGTTTGTTATGTCGATATTTCGTTTGAGTGTATTAAATATCTATACAGTGTGCTTTTTAAGTTTTTCATTATTGGGCTGTGGGAGTTCGAGTTCGAAAAATGAGTTAGTCAGCACTGAGCTGTCGGTACAATCTGCCGCAATTATCAGAAGGGAAATATCAGCAAATATAGAAAGCAATCGTCAAAGTGCAGTCGTGGGTGAGCTTTCTATAACAGATGAGCAAGCTGGTGAGGCGGTGTTTATTACTCAGACGAGCAGTCAAACACGTTATGGTATATTTAATCTTTCAAGCAATGGTAGTTGGTCTTACACCCTGGACCTCGCTGACACAAACGTGACCGCATTAGATATAGGTGACACATTACTTGATGAAATAGTAATTAGCTCTGCGGATGGCACTAAAGCGACAATAAGCATTACCGTTGTTGGCGTAGTACAGCCAGATAATTTTGTAGTAAGCGATGAAACAACCCTAAATGCTGATGGCGTTAATTTAGGCCTCAGCGCTTATACGTTAATAGAAAATGTATTTAGTGAAGGCTCAATTGAATCGCCTGATATGTATAGCGGTAATCATGAAGGTGTTATACATATAGTGGAAGATACAGACGATATTGTAGGTAATCACTTTGTATTTTTAGCTCATCGCGATGAAGACCAAGATAAAGACAAAGGCCCGAGTGATCGTCAGCGTAACGAAATTAAGTCCTATGATAAATCACCCCCGGCAACGCTTGCTTTTGAAAATGAAACCGTACAATACAACTGGAAGTTTAAAGTAAGTAGTGAGCTTGAGTTAACGAGTAAATTCAGTCACTTTTTCCAAATAAAAGCCCGTAACGATACCAACGACAATACCAATGGCAACGACGATCAACCTATCATTACGCTCTCTGGTGCTCAAAAAAACAGTACAGGGAACCAGTTACAATTAAGGTATAGCGCAGGTTTTGATGAAAACGGTAACAGTACAGGGCTTGATAAAAACCTTTTAGAAACAGATTGGTCACTTATAACCGATGAGTGGATACAGGTTTTTGTTCAAGCCACATTTAGCGAGGAGGGGCAATTTGAGATGACCCTTACCCGCTTAAGCGACAATGAAGAGCTATTGAATATAAACGAGCAAAATATAGATATGTGGCGAGGCGTAAGAGATGATGACTTTGCACGCCCTAAATGGGGAATTTACCGCTCAATAGTAGAGACCGATAGCCTTCGCGCTGAAGAAGAGCAGGTACGATTTGCTGATTTTGTGATTAAGAAAGGTTCTTTAATAAAGTAATCGACATAATACAATTATAAAATCCACAAAAAAGCCCTTAGTAATTTAATTACCAAGGGCTTTTTTAATGCATTTTAAAAGTAATTATTTTACTTCTTTACCCGCAGCTTGTTGGTCAGCGTGGTAGCTTGAACGAACGAATGGGCCAGAGGCTGCATGTGTAAAGCCAATTTCATCAGCGTATTCTTTCAACGCGTCAAACTCTGCAGGCGGCACGTAACGTTTAACTGGCAAGTGATGCTTAGAAGGTTGTAAATATTGACCAACTGTTAGCATGTCAACGTTATGAGCACGTAGATCACGAAGTACTTCTTCTATTTCGCTAATCTCTTCACCTAGACCAACCATTAAGCCAGACTTAGTTTTTACTTCTGGGTGTGCTTCTTTAAAACGACGAAGTAATTCTAACGACCATTTGTAATCGGCACCTGGGCGCGCAAGTTTGTATAAACGCGGTGCTGTTTCTAGGTTGTGATTAAACACATCAGGTGGCGTTTCAATTAAAATTTCAAGAGCACGGTCCATACGGCCACGGAAATCGGGTACTAAAATTTCGATGGTAATGGTTGGGTTATGCTTACGAATTTCACGGATACAATCGGCAAAGTGCTGTGCGCCGCCATCACGAAGATCATCACGGTCAACCGAGGTAATTACAACGTAGCTAAGCTTCATGTCTTTAATAGTTAGTGCAAGTTTTTCAGGCTCTGCTGCATCAGGTTTTAATGGGCGACCATGAGCAACATCACAAAATGGGCAACGACGCGTACAAATAGCACCTAAAATCATAAAGGTTGCTGTACCGTGGTTAAAACACTCTGATAGGTTTGGGCACGATGCCTCTTCACATACTGAGTGTAAGCCGTGCTTACGCATGGCTTGTTTAATACCGTCAATACGCTCTGTTGACTTTGGTAAGCGAATTTTAAGCCACTCTGGCTTACGCAACATTTCAGTTTTTTCTGTTGGTAAAACTTTAACGGGGATCAACGCCATTTTTTCTGCGTCGCGTAGTTTTACACCTGGTTCCATTTTGACTGGTTTATTCATTCGTTTTCAAACCCTTCAGTATGCTTAACCTGTGCTGCATTAAGCTTTTTAATCATGTGTTTTACGAGTCCTTCACCTGCGCTTTGTAGGTTTTGAGGACCCTCTAATTCTTTTGTTTGCACCATATTCATACCGGCATAACCACACGGGTTGATGCGTAAAAATGGACTTAGGTCCATGTTAACATTTAATGCTAAGCCATGAAATGAGCAGCCGCGGCGAACTCTTAAACC
Source organism: Pseudoalteromonas sp. BSi20480 (assembly GCF_000241365.1). NCBI lineage: Bacteria > Pseudomonadati > Pseudomonadota > Gammaproteobacteria > Alteromonadales > Pseudoalteromonadaceae > Pseudoalteromonas > Pseudoalteromonas sp. BSi20480. Next base: position 30,119 of record NZ_BADX01000054.1, read on the forward strand.
TAATGATGCAATTTTGCTGTCGTTAACGTAAACACCCGGGGCGTCGGCTTTAGCGTATGCTTCAATATTGTATTCAGCAAGCGACTCTATAATGCACTCTTCGAGCCAAGTAACAAGTTCACGCACACCTATCTTTAAACGACGTAGGTTAAATAATACGTACATCATTTGTTGGCCAGGGCCGTGGTAGGTAACTTGGCCACCGCGATCAACTTTAATTACTTCAATGTCGCCAGGGGCAAGTAAATGCTCGTCTTTTCCTGCTTGGCCTTGAGTAAATACACTTTCGTGCTCTACAAGCCAAATTTCATCAGGGGTGTTTTCATCACGTGTATCGGTAAAGTCTTGCATTTTTTGCCAAATAGGCATGTAACGCTGGCGACCTAATTGGCGTACGATTAAAGTGTTTTCGCTCACATCAAATCCCAACTATGGCTTAAAGCATATGGCGTACGTCATCGATATTACTGATCACGTTGTAAATTTCTTCAATGTGTTTACCACTTGTAACCGTAGCTACTAGCGTAACAGACTCATAATTACCTTTACTGCTTGGTTTTACTTTTGGTGCGTAGTCGCCCGGAGCAATAGGTTGTAATTTTGCTAATATTTGATCTGTTAAATTAACGTTGGCTAAACCCATAATTTTAAATGTAAATGGGCAAGGGTACTCTAGGTACTCATCAAATTTAGTATTTTTAACTGGTTGAACCACGTTAGTGACTCCTCATACAAAAGTGTGAACTCTATGTAAAGCACGAAGCTTAATACAGATAGGCGTTTAGCAGTGATGCATATATGGGGCGCATTCTAGCATTTTTCAAGCAAAAAAAAACGCCCCACATGGAGGCGCTTAAATTATATATACTTAGTCATTTACAAGTTATTGCATGATCTGTAAACGTAAGTAGTCATAAATTTTACTAAAGAAGCTGCCTTCTTCCACTTCTTCAAGTGTCACTAGTGGGTATTGCGCAATGTCTTCCCCCTCTAATTGCAAGAATAAAGTGCCTACTTTAGTGCCTTTAGCTAATGGCGCTTCAAGGGTGTTGTCTAGCTCAAAGTTAGCTTTTAGGTTTTTATGCTGACCACGTGGAATAGTGATAGGTGTGTCTTCTAGAATACCTAACGATACATTTTCTTTGTTACCCATCCAAATGCGCTGCTCTGCAAAGCTGTCGCCCGCTTTGTAAGGTGTAATTGTTTCAAAAAAGCGAAAGCCGTAGTTAAGTAGTTTTTTGCTTTCTACTTTACGTGCACGCTCGCTTGAGGTGCCCATAACAACAGCAATTAAACGCATACCATTTTTAGTGGCTGATGTAACTAAGCTGTAGCCAGCTTCAGATGTGTGGCCTGTTTTTATACCATCTACGTCTAAGCTTTCATCCCATAATAGTGAGTTACGGTTGTATTGCTTAATACCATTGTAGGTGTATGATTTTTCTTTATAAATAGCATACTCTTCAGGTACATCTCTGATAAGTGCGGCGCTTAGCGTGGCCATATCACGTGGTGTTGTATAGTGCTCATCAGTATCAAGACCATGGCTATTAATAAAGTGGCTGTTAGTCATACCTAATTTAGCAGCGTGAGCATTCATTAAGTCGGCAAAAGCACTTTCACTGCCTGCTATGTGCTCAGACATAGCAACACAGGCGTCATTACCTGATTGAATAATAATGCCATGATTGAGCTCATCAACACTAATTTGCTTACCCACTTCGATAAACATTTTTGAAGACTCTGGGAAGTTTTTTGCCCATGCTTTTTCGCTAATTGTAACCATGTCGGTAGGGGCTATGTTACCAACTTTAATTTCTGTACCAATTACATAACTGGTCATCATTTTAGTTAAGCTTGCTGGCGCAAGTTTAGTATCGGCTTCGCCTTCAGCAATAACTTTACCTGTTGTAAAGTCTACTAAAAAATAACCCTTTGCATTAACTTGAGGTGGAGCCGGAATAATTTGGGCGCTGGCTGAAAATACGGCGGCTGAACAAACTAAGCCACATACACCTTTGAGGATTTTATGTTTAATTGATTTCATCATACTCATTAATGGTTAAAGTTAAAAATTCGCGTTACGCCATTCTATACCCAAACACCCCCGAGATGCGAGTGTCGTTAGGCTGGTTTGGGTATTTGTCTTACTGAGTGTAAAGCAAGAACGCGTTTTGAAATTGATTTTGTTTTAATTTTTTTAATACTTTTTCTGCATGTTGGGCGTTTTGTATTGGCCCCAAATGTAATCTGTAAATAGTGTCTTTTTTCACAATGTTTGTTGGTAATTTATATTGTTGGCGTAAGCGTTGTGCAAGGGCTTCAATATTTGCCAATGTACTGCCTGCAGCTACTTGAATATACGTTTTATTCGCAGCAGAATTCGAAAGCGTAACCGCCTCAAGCTTAACCTTTGCTGTACCGTGAGTATAGTAGCCGAGCTTGTATGCAGCCGCATATGACAGGTCAATAATTCTGTCATCATGAAAAGGCCCACGGTCGTTTACGCGTACAATTACTGACTTACCATTTTGCGTGTTTGTAACACGAACAAAACTAGGTAAAGGTAATGTTTTATGCGCGGCGGTCATGGCAAACATATCGTATATTTCACCATTTGAAGTGTGGTATCCGTGAAACTTTCTGCCGTACCACGATGCAATGCCTTCTTCTTTGTAACCCGTTTCGTCAAGCATTGGGGTATACCGTTTACCTAGCACCTCGTAGGGGCGAGAAGCACTAGCACTTTTTTGCACCTCAGTAACAATAGCATCCTGCATTTCAAGCGCTGTGGGTGCTCTAAGAGGGGCTGAATCATGGCGCATATGGTAACGCCCACTCGAACCACTACTACAGGCACTGACAGTGATAGCGATTAAGATGATTATTAGAGTCTGAGCGTAACATTGCATTATTTTAAAAGCATCCTTTTGTCTGTCGCAATCGACATAATAATACCAAAGCCGGCCATTAGCGTAATCATCGATGTGCCACCATAACTTATCAGGGGTAAGGGCACACCAACAACAGGTAGTAGTCCTGATACCATGCCAATATTTACAAATATATAAACAAAAAAGTTAAAGTCAGTGCGCCAGCTAACAGCTTTCCAAATGCGTCTTGTGCATTTACTGCAATATATAAGCTGCGGCCAATTATAAACAAGTACAAGCTAAGTAAAACGCAGACACCAAATAAGCCAAACTCCTCACTTAATACCGAAAAAATAAAATCGGTATGCCGTTCAGGTAAAAACTCAAGTTGTGACTGTGTACCTTGCAACCAGCCTTTACCTTCGACACCGCCAGAACCAATGGCTATTTTAGATTGAATAATATGATAACCCGAGCCAAGAGGGTCGCTCTCCGGATCTAAAAATGTTAGTACGCGTTGTCGTTGATAAGCATGCATACCGTACTGCCAAAATGGCCATGCTGCTAAGGCAACCGCAGCACTTAAAAAGCTAATTAATCGCCAGCTCAACCCTGATAAAAAAAGTACAAATATGCCAGAGCTTGCAATCAGTATTGATGTTCCTAAGTCTGGTTGCTCTTTAATTAATAATGTAGGCAGCATCACTATCGCAAAGCCAAAAATTAAGTGTAGTGGTCGTGGTGGTAAATGTTTACGGCCAATATACCAAGCTACCATCATAGGTACTGCTAGCTTCATTAATTCTGAGGGTTGAAAGCGAGTTAACCCTAAATCAAGCCAACGTTGCGCGCCTTTAGAGCTCACACCAAATAACAACACACCAACCAGCATTAATAACCCAACGCAGTACATCGGTATAGTGAGTCTTTTCAGTGTCGCGGGAGGAATTTGTGCAAGTACTACCATGGCAATGATGGCCACACCCATCCGCGTCATGTGTCTTACCATCATCGCTGACTCTTGGCCACTTGCGCTGTACACAACCGTAATGCTTCCAGCCATCATAAGTAAAATGGCAATAAGTAAAGGCAAATCTAAATGCATGCGCATCCAAATAGAGCGCTTGTCATGCAGGGCGGTCATAGGGTGTTATTCCTTGCCAGTTCAACAGGGTTAGCTGCAAAGTAATAATCCATTAACTGTCTGGCAATAGGTGCGCCAACCGTGCTGCCACCACCATTATTTTCAACAACAATAGACACAACTATTTGAGGATTATTGTAAGGGGCAAACCCCACATAAATGGCATTATCGCGTTGTCGCTCTTTAAGTGATTCTGCATCGTACTTTTCACCTTGTGCAATGCTCACAACTTGTGCCGTGCCCGTTTTACCTGCAGGGTCGTAGTTTACGCCCTTAAACGCTTTGTGGGCGGTGCCTGTGACTTTAGTTACGGTATTGTGCATAGCATCAATGGCTATACGCCAATTGTCAGGATTGTTCAGTACTACAGGTGGCTTTTCTTCATTATTTATTTGCGTCACATCGTCCTCTTTTTTAGCCACTTGCGCTAAGTGAGGAGGGTGGTTAACCCCTTTGTTAACAAGTATGTTAGTTGCATTAGCAATTTGAATCGGTGTTGCGGTCCAATATCCTTGGCCAATGCCTACAGAAATTGTATCGCCACGCCACCATGACTCTTTAAATCTGTTTTCTTTCCATTCTTTTGAAGGCAATATCGCGGTGGTTTCTTCGTGTATATCTATACCCGATAGGTCGCCAAAACCAAAGCGCGCCATAAAATTACTAATTTTTGTAATGCCTAATCGGTACGCGGTATCGTAAAAGTACGTATCGCACGACTCTTCAATGGCTTTGTATACATCCACATGGCCATGGCCCCAACGTTTCCAGTCGCGCCATTTGTGCTCTACGTTTTGAATTTGGAAAAAGCCCGGGTCCCACATGGTTGTCCCTTCCGTCACCATGTTTTCTTCAAGTGCTAAAATAGCCATATGCGGTTTAATGGTGGATGCTGGTGCGTATCGGCCTTGGGTAGCCCTATTAATGAGTGGGCGATCTGGGTTAAGAAGTGCCTTATAATTTTTACTGCTAATACCGTGTACAAATAAATTGGGGTCGTAGCTTGGGTTCGAATATAGCGCAAGTATTCCGCCATCTTTTGCATCCATTACGACAACCGCACCGCGCATGTCTTTGAGTGCATGTTGGGCTATTTGTTGCAGGCCAATATCGAGCGTTAACACTAAATCACTACCTGGCTGTGGGGGAAGCATACTCAGGGTGCGGATAACACGACCACGGTTATTAACTTCTACACGTTGCGAACCGACTTGACCATGTAAAAGTTGCTCGTAGTATTTTTCAATACCGAGTTTGCCAATATCGTGGGTTGCACGATAGTTTGTGGCTTGGCCTTCTTGTTCGAGCTTGTTCAGCTCTTTTCGGTTTAGCTTTGCAACATAACCTAGGGCATGAGTAAGCGTGTCGCCGAATGGGTAATAACGTGCTAAACGGGCTTCGATACTAAACCCGGGGAATTTATGCTGGTTAACCGAAAATGTAGCAACATCGGCTTCATCAAGGCGCGCTTTAAGTACTTGCGATTTAAAACGGCGCGTGTTTTTTATATCTTTTAAAAAATCTTGTTTTTCTTGTTCTGTAATCGTGATTAGTTGGCTTACTTGCTCAAGTGATTTTTCAAGGTTATCAACCTCCTCGGGGATCACCTCGAGATTATAAACGGGTTTGTTCTCAGCAAGCAGTACACCGTTTCGGTCGTAAATTAAACCGCGATTAGGTGCAATAGGAATAACTTTAATACGGTTGTCGTTGGAGCGGGTTTGATAATCTTGGTGGTCTTTTACTTGAATATTGTAAAGATTAGTAATTAAAACAGCTACTAACCCTAATACAAAAACAAAACCCACAAATGCACGCCGTGCAAACAAATTTGCTTCTGCGGAGTGATCGCGAATAGTGGGTCTTTGTTTTAGCATAGCAAGGCGTTACTCGCGATGATAGGGATGATTGTTATTTAAGCTCCAGCCTCTATATAGGCTTTCTGCAACAATAATTCGCACCAAAGGGTGTGGTAATGTTAGGTTCGATAACGACCACTTTTGCTCCGATGCAGCAATGCATTCTGGAGCAAGTCCTTCTGGGCCGCCAATAAGTAAACTTACATCGCGGCCATCGAGTTGCCATTTTTCCATGTTTTTAGCAAGTTGGTGAGTATCTAGCGCTTTGCCAGTGACTTCTAGCGTAACAATACGATTGCCTTTAGGAATAGCGGCTAATGTTTTTTCGCCTTCAATATGTAAAATACGCTTTATATCGGCATTTTTGCCACGTTTACCGGCGGGTATTTCAATTAGCTCTAAAGCCATATCCTTGGGAAAACGGCGCTGGTATTCAGCAAATCCCGTTTCTACCCACGCTGGCATTTTTGTACCAACAGCAATCATTTGTATTTTCACGAATAACTTCCAAGCGTTGCTTTTAACAAGTGGGTGGTTAGCCCCACAGTTTTTCTAGATCGTAATAGCTACGTGCTTCAGTTTGCATCACGTGTACAACCACATCGCCTAAATCAACCAGTGCCCATTCGCCGTCATTTTCGCCTTCATAGCCTAATGGCTCTGAATCTGCATGACGTGCTTCTTTTGCTAAGTGGTCGGCGATTGATTGAACGTGGCGTTTAGACGTGCCAGTACAAATTACCATGTAATCGGTAATGTCTGATTTATCAGTTACGTCTATGTCAACGATGTCACGCGCTTTCATATCGTCAATTTTATCCATTGCAAAGGCGAGTAGTTGTTTTGAATCCAAGGTTTTGTCTCAATTTAAAAATTTAATGGCGCGTATTTTAACACGCTAGGCATTTTTAAGCATCAATTTGATATAGCTGATGCATTTGTATGTAATGACTCACGGCATCGGGTAATAGTTCATTCTTTTTGTTACTTTTTTTAAGATCATCACGAATAGAACTAGAAGCTGCATCAAGCATTTTACCCGGTAAAAAGTAAAGTTTACCACCTAAATGCTCTGTAATAAGAGCGGGGTCATCGACGAGGGCATGTTGCATGTAGTGCTTAAGCTCACCTGTTACCTGACAACTCTGCGCTGGTCGTTGATATACCACAATATGGCAAAGCTCTGTAATTGTTTGCCATTCAAACCACTTATTTAGTGAATTAAATGAATCCATTCCAATCAAAAATAAAATAGGTGTACTTGGGTACTCTTTACGTAGTTCTTGCAGGCTAAGTAATGAGTATGATGGGCCTGAACGATCTAGCTCTCTTAAATCGAGTGCAAAATGAGGGTACGGTTTAATTGCCGCATTGAGCATATTAACACGATGTTCTGTGCTTATACCTGGTGCTGTTTTGTGAGCCGGTAGTGCGCAGGGCATAAAATACAATGTGCTTAAATTAAATGCGCTTACACATTGCTGAGCCATATTAATATGGCCTAAATGAACGGGGTCGAAGGTGCCACCAAAAATAGCAATCATTTTTTTGTCCAACAGGTTAAGCAACTAATTAAGGCTGTGACACGGCATAGGAATATCGAGCGGTTGACAAAACTTAATACAAATATGTGCAAGTGCCTGATAAGGAGCAATTAAGTTGCCTTGTTTATAGCTTGCATCAAATAAAGCAATGTCACTATTAATTTGCTCAAGTACAGTAATATTTAGGCGATTAACGGCATTTTGCACCGGCCCTTGCTGATTTTTCCAAATGGCATTTTGTTTAAATAAGCTGGCTATTGGCTCACCATTTAACAATCCCAATTGCACATTCATCAAGGTGTTGAGTTCTTTTGTAATCGCCCACAATATACTCACAACTTCAGTGTTGTCACTGGCTAATTTGTTTAAAACTTTAATAGCTTGCTTGGCATGACCATTTAATAAGGCATCGCTTAAATCAAAAATATCAAATTTGGCTTGATTTAATAGCCCTTGCATAACCAATTGCTGGGTAATAAGTGCGTTGCCATGCAGTAAAGAGAGCTTTTCAAGTTCCTGAAAACACGCTAATAAATTACCTTCTGTTGCATTGATAAGGCTTAATTTGGCATCATTTTGCATGTTAAGAGCCAAGCGTTGACATTGCTCATCAAGCCATCGTTTTACGTGCGAGCCAGTCAGTGGATAACAAGGTACAAATACACCTTGTTTGTCGAGTGCTTTAAACCAGGCACCGCGTTGTACTTCTTGGCTCGCTTTTGCACCTTTAATAATTAGTATCGTGTCGGGGTTAACAAGCTCAACGACACGCTTAAAGGTATTACTACCAATTACACCGGGCTTTTGCTGGTTTAGGTCAAACTCAATAATAGTGCGTGCACTAAATAACGACATGCTTTGATATTGCGCTATTATTTCCTGCCAATCAAACCCCTGCATTAAAGTAAATTTAATTACTTCATCAAAGCCTTGTGCTTTGGCAGTATCGCGAATTAGCTGAACACACTGTGCTTCTTGAAAAGGCTCTTCACCAAAAACTAAGTAAAAAGGTTTTAAGCCTTTGTTTAACTCGTTAGGTAATTGATTAGCGTAACAGCGCATTACAGTTGCGACAGCTCTCTAACAATACGACGACTTGCTTGTTTACGAATTTCGTTAATTAGCAGCTCTAGCTCTTTGGCTTTGGCAAGTGCGTTATCGGGGTCGTCTTGATAATTTCTATAAAGCTCAAAGCGTTTTTCTATAGCATCTTTATTGGGGTGTTTTAGAACATATGAAACGCCATAGGCAAGTTCGTATTCAGCAACCTGGCCATTTTTAAATAACGACAACGTTTGGCGTTCTATGGTTTCTTTACGTAAATACAGCTGCGCTACGTTTTTAGATGAAGAGGTAAGTTCAACTTCACTTGCTAACAGCTCTTTTTGTAGCTGTTCAAATAAAGCTGATTTTTCGTCATCACCAATTAGCGTAATGAGTTTTAGATTATCAGGCAGGCTTGACGCTTGCTTTAAGTGAAACCCACAACTAGATAACAAAAAACAGACTAGCGCTAAGGCTAGCCCGTTTTTAACGGCCTTAAATACAGCCATATTAGTTAGCAACCACGTTAAGTAGTTTACCTGGCACGTAAATGATCTTACGAATGGTTTTACCATCAGTAAATTTAGTTACGTTAGCTTCTGCAAAGGCAAGTGTTTCTACTTGTTCTTGCGTTGCATCTGCTGCCACAGTTAGCTTAGCGCGAAGTTTACCGTTTACTTGAACGATGATGAGCTTTTCATCTTCAACCAGGGCTGATTCGTCAACTGTTGGCCATGCTGCATCTAAAATATCACCGTCTTTACCTAGTTCTTCCCACAACTCATGAGATAAATGCGGCGTAATAGGGGCAAGCATAATAATTAACGCTTCAAGTGCCTCATTTGCAATGGCAATGTCTTGTGCATCGTTAAGTGGCGCTTTAATTAACTTATTAGACAGCTCCATGATGGCAGCAATCGCCGTGTTAAACGTTTGACGACGTTCAACATCATCACTTACCTTTGCAATGGCTTTGTGTAATTCGCGACGAAGTACTTTTTGTGGGTTAGTAAGCGCAGACTTTTCAAGTGCTTGGTAACCTGCCGCTTTCACGTCTACTGCATATTTCCATACACGTTTTAAGAATCGGTGTGCGCCTTCAACGCCAGAGTCTGACCATTCGAGTGTTTGTTCTGGTGGTGCAGTAAACATCATGAATAAACGCACTGTATCAGCACCGTATTGTGCAATTACTTGTTGTGGGTCTATACCATTATTTTTAGATTTAGACATTTTGCTCATGCCTGAAGAAAATACTGGTTCGCCATCTTCCTTGTGCCATGCTTTAGTAACTCGACCTTTTTCGTCAGTTTCTGTTTCAACATCGCTTGGTGAAATCCAAATATCACCACCTTTTTCATCTTTACGATAGAACGTTTCAGCCAATACCATGCCTTGACATAGTAAACGGTCAAATGGCTCGTCTGAATTTACTAAACCAAAGTCGCGCAATAGTTTATGGAAAAAACGTGAGTACAATAAGTGTAAAATTGCGTGTTCAATACCACCTATGTATTGGTTTACAGGTAACCAATAGTTAGCGGCTGCTGGGTCTAACATGCCCTCGTCGTAACGTGGGCTACAGTAACGTGCGTAATACCAAGACGATTCCATAAAAGTATCGAAGGTGTCAGTTTCGTGAGTAGCAGGTACGCCGTTTACCGTTGCTTTTGCCCATTCTGGGTCTGCTTTGATTGGCGAAGTAACGCCATTCATAACTACATCTTCTGGTAAACGTACTGGCAGCATTTCTTCGGTGGCGGCTAATTCGTTGCCGTTTTCGTCGCTCAGCATTGGAATTGGAGAGCCCCAATAACGTTGGCGGCTAACACCCCAGTCACGTAAACGGAAGTTTACTTTACGCTCACCCACGCCTAGTGCTTCTAGTTTGTCGGCAATCGCATTAAACGCTGCTGAAAAGTCTAATCCGTCAAATTCGCCAGAGTTTACTAATACACCTTTTTCGGTGAATGCTTCTTGCTCTAGGTTTACTTCAAGGTCTGAGCCTTCAGCTGGCGCAATAACTTGTTTAATATCTAGGCCGTATGCATTTGCAAACTCAAAGTCACGTTGGTCGTGGGCAGGTACTGCCATTACCGCGCCTGAGCCGTAATGCATAAGCACAAAGTTAGCCACCCAAATAGGCACTTGCTTGCCTGTTAATGGGTGAGTTGCGTAAAAGCCTGTTGCAATGCCTTTTTTCTCCATTGTTGCCATATCTGCTTCGGCTACTTTGGTGTTTTTGCATTCTTCAACAAACATTGCAATCGCATCGCTGTTTTTAGCTGCTTCTTGGGCAATAGGGTGGCCACCGGCAACGGCGAGATAAGTTACACCCATGAAGGTATCTGGACGTGTAGTGTATACGCTAAACTTTTCGTTGTTATCGGTACGCGTAAATTCAATGTCTAAACCTTCAGAGCGGCCAATCCAATTGCGCTGCATGGTTTTAACTTGCTCAGGCCAGTCTTCTAATTTGTCTAAATCGTCTAAAAGCTCTTGTGCGTAGTCGGTAATCTTAATAAACCACTGTGGAATTTCTTTTTGCTCAACCACAGCGCCAGAGCGCCAACCGCGACCGTCAATAACTTGTTCGTTAGCAAGTACAGTTTGATCAACCGGATCCCAGTTTACGGTCGACATTTTTTTGTACACTAAGCCTTTTTCGTAAAGCTTAGTAAAAAACCACTGCTCCCACTTATAGTACTCTGGGTGACACGTTGCAATTTCACGATCCCAATCGTAACCAAAACCTAATTGCTTAAGTTGGTTACGCATGTAATCAATGTTTTCGTAAGTCCACTTTGCAGGCGCTGTTTTATTTTTAATAGCGGCGTTTTCTGCTGGTAAACCAAACGCATCCCAACCCATAGGCTGCATTACGTTTTTGCCTTGCAGGCGCTGGAAACGAGAAACAACATCACCAATGGTGTAGTTACGCACATGACCCATATGCAGTCGACCACTCGGATAAGGGAACATAGAAAGACAGTAATATTTTTCTTTGCTCTCATCTTCAGTGACTTTAAATACTTGGTTTTCTTCCCAGTAGCTTTGTACTTTTGACTCTATATCTTGCGGGTTATATTGCTCTTGCATCTACGATTCCAGACTTCTTGCAAACTAATAAAAAATTGCCGATAGGATAACCCAAATAAAGCACTATTCACAGCGTCAAAAACACCGTTTTGCTAAATTGTAACCTTCATGTCAGGTTAACCTATACTTATCTATGTTAAACGTCAGGCGTGTTGACCTGTGTAGATTGAAATTTGCTCAGTTTAGGGTTTTCTAATCACATTATAAAATGTTACCTAGTGGCCTGAGTAAAGATTCATAAATATTGCGTCAACCCAACTCGTTTATTAGCAATTTTGAAGGAGTACATAATGGCAGATTATAAAGCATGGCTTAGTGATTTAAGCGCGTGGCTAAAAGACATCAAAGATCATGAGGTAAAAGATGCGGTAACTCGTTTTGTTGAATCAGAGCAAGCACTTAAAAATTTAGGTGAGGAAAAGTATCAGCTTTACCGCAACTACTTAAAACGCGACATAGCGCACCTTAGCGAGAACGATTCCCACTATAATTCGCTTGCATGGCAAGAACTTAAAGAGTCTTTATGGTTTGAACTTTCACATATAGAAGACAAAACTCAACTGGAATGGCAATCCCTAAACCAAGATTTTAAACATAATGGGGTGTATCACGCAGGTGAATGGATAGCCATGGGCACATTAGTATGTAAGAATTGCACTCATAGTTACGATGTTTATCACGCCACACAAATTTTACCGTGTATTGAGTGTGATGGAATCTATTTTAGTCGTAAGGCACTGCACCCTTAAGCATATGTATTAAGTGGCTGCTGGCCACTTAATACGCCCAAAAGCCAGCGATTATGCTGGTATATAAAGAAGTTAGAATGACGAAAAAACTGCTGCCACTACCTGTATCAACGCTTGCACCTAGTATTTCTGCTAATCACGTACTGACGTGCATGAATAATCCCTACCCAGAGCAACTCAATTTTATTGGGCAACAACGTGCACAAAGTGCGCTGGACTTTTCGCTGGGGATGGAATTACCTGGTTATAACGTTTACGTTATGGGCGAAGCCGCACATGGGCGTTACACACTCGTAAAGGACAAACTAAAACAACATGCCAAAGGCCGAGTAACCCCAAACGAATGGTTGTATGTTAATAACTACGACGACCATCGCGAGCCAATAGCATTGTTTATGCAGGCAGGGCAAAGCAAGCAATTGAGTGACGACATAGACTCATTTTTAGACGAAGTGCTCGACACGTTTCCAGCCGCATTCGATAACCCTGCTTATCAGCGAAAGAAAAAATCAATTGATCGTGAATTTAATGATGCTTACGACAGCGCAATTACCGCCGTTGAAGTGGCTGCGCTTGAGCAAAGTGTTGCACTTGTTGAAGAAAAAAGCTCAGTGGGCTTTGCGCCACTTATAGATGGCAAGCAGTTGAGTGATAGCGAGTTTGCAGAACTAGAAGATGAACTTCGCGAAGCGTTTTTTGAGAAAATAGAAAAACTAGAAGATGCGTTAATTGAAGCTCTGATAGAGTTGCCGCGTTGGAAACGTGAATCAAAAGAAAAACTCCGCAACCTTAAAAAGTCGACCGCTGAGCAAGCAACCAAACCACTGTTAAAAGATTTAGAACATAAATACGCCACACATATTGGCGTGCTTAGATATTTAAAAGACATACGTGTAGAAATTATAGATGCTGTACTTGAATGGCTAGACGATGAAGACGAAAACGAAGAAAATAAGGAAGACTTTGATCGTAAAGGCATGCTCACTGACTTTTTTGCACCGAATATTTTAGTCGAGTTTAAAGAAGACGATGCAGCCCCTGTGGTGTACGAGCCTAACCCTACCTTTGGTAATTTATTTGGCAAAATAGAGTATGCCACTTCACAAGGTACACTAATCACCAGCTACCGCTCAATTCAGCCCGGTGCATTACACCGTGCAAATGGCGGTTATTTGATAATGGATGCTGAAAAAGTAATGGCTAACCCGCAAGTGTGGGATGGGCTAAAGTTATCGCTGAAAATGCACCAAATTAAAAATGACTTACCATATCAAGATAGTACAGTAGGCACGAGCTTTACGCTTCGCCCGCAATTGATCCCACTTGATGTAAAAATTATTTTATTAGGCTCGCGCGATTTGTATTACACCATAGGTGAATACGATGAAGAATTCGCAGAGCTATTCAGAGTACTAGCAGACTTTGATTACTATTTACCAAGCAGTGATAAGTTACAGTATCAGTTTATTACTAAAGTAACAGAGTACTGCGAAAAAACGCTTAAGTGCACTACAACGCAAGCCGCTATGGTGAGATTGCTTAAATTTAGTTATCGCCAAGCTGAGCATCATAATAAGCTTTCAGCGCGTTTTGCTGATGTGTTAGAGCTGGTGGCTGAGGCAAGTTACTACGCAAAACAAGATAAGCTAACGGTTATTGATGCGCATCATATTGATGAAGCCATTGAGGGTAAGCAATACCGCACCGGTCAAATTAGTGAAAATATGCTTAGTGATATCAAAGAAGGTCATACGTTAATTGCTACAACTGGACAAGCCATTGGTAAAGTAAATGGCTTAACGGTACTGCACATTGGTGATACGTCGTTTGGCACACCGGCGCGAATTACTGCCACGGTATACGCCGGCGCTGATGGCGTAATAGACGTAGAGCGCGAAGCAGAACTGGGTAAAGCTATTCACTCTAAAGGCGTGATGTTACTTACCGGTTATTTAGGTAATAAATATGCCCAGCAGTTTAGCCTTACGCTCAGCGCAAACATTGCAATAGAACAAAGCTATGGCTACATAGACGGCGATAGTGCCTCGTTGGCTGAGCTTTGCGCGTTAATTTCGGCTATTACAAGCTTACCAATAAGCCAATCAATTGCGCTTACCGGCTCTATAAACCAACATGGTGATGTACAAGCTATTGGTGGTGTAAACGAGAAGATAGAAGGCTTTTTTAAGTTGTGTAAAATGCGCGGCTTAACGGGTGAGCAAGGCGTCATTATTCCTAAGTCAAACCAAGTTAATTTGGTTTTAGACGACGAAATACTCAATGCAGTAGAGCAAGGCAAATTTAATATTTACGCAGTAGAGACGGTCGATCAGGCGCTAAACTTACTGATGGATATTGAAGCGGGCGAACTCATCGACGATGTATACCCTGAAAGTTCAGTAAACGGCATCGCACTTGCGCGTCTAAAAGAGATAGCCGATATTGTTAATGGCGATAACGAAGACGATGCGGATGACGAGCTAGAAAACGAAAAACGAGAAGACGAGAAAAACTAATTATGATCAATATTATTTTGGCGGTTGTGATCGCTATTTTGTGCGTTTTAATATTTAAAAACAGTAAAAAGGCCAAACAACAGTCGATTGCTAATGCGCAAATTGAAAGCGACTATTTAGTGGCAAACGCTAAGGTAGATGGTGTATTAGAAACTGCATCTGGCCTGCAATATAAAGTATTGCACAAAGGAGAAAACAGCAACACACCTAGCCCAACAAGTATGGTCAATGTGCATTACCACGGTACACTCATCGACGGAACTGTGTTTGATAGCTCAGTAGAGCGCAAGTCACCTATCAGCTTTGGTTTACACCAAGTTATTAAAGGGTGGACCGAGGGGTTACAGTTAATGAGCCCGGGAGATAAATTTCAGTTTTATATACCGCATCAGTTGGCTTATGGCGAAAAGCGGGTAGGGAGTATTCCACCAGCATCACTGCTTATTTTTGAAGTAGAACTGCTTGCAATAGAGTCGTAAACTTACCGTGTATGCTCACTTTTAACCGATTAAAAGTGAGCATGACGTACTAACCTGCAAATTCAATGTGTGCTATTTCAAGCTTAAATTTTCCCGCCTGTTTTCCTGCAATCATAAAACCAAGTTGTCTAATATCACTAAAATCAATCACTGGTTGCTGGGTTAGCGTACGACCACGAAAAGTAAGCGTAAAATCGCTTGGGTTAAAATTAATGTTAGTCCATTCATTTTCTATTGTTTTAAATGAGTGTGTATACGCAGGTCCATCAAGGTAGTTGGATGTACGCAGCCTTAGTTGATACGTTTGACCGTCACCTTTAACACGTAAATTAATAGTATTTGCGTTTTGGCCCTGTGTGTTGAGCTCAGTGCGGATAGAAGCAAACCCTCCGTTATTTTTAAGCGATACATTACCTTCAAATACCAATGCCTCTTTTGTATGGCTTACTTGGCTATTAGACACGCCCCCCATGACCGAATCGTTTACAACGTACCAACGCTGATTGGCGTTAACCTCTGCGCTTAGCAGCAAAGTATTAAATATAAAAAGAGAGGCTAATTGTTTAGTGGTCATTGGGGTTGCTCCTAAAGGCTTTGATTATCTAATACGATCACATATATAAATTGTTCACTTAACCTAAACTAATTTATTAATAACGCGCAGGGCTTGCTGGCTTTTAAGGATAAAATATGTGAAATCTAGGGTTATTTAGTCGCTGCGCAAAGTTTGTAACTTAGTGGGCTAAATAAAAGTTGAGTAAAGCTTCTGCGTCCCGCTCACCCTTTTACCTTCACCATGAAGGCAACAAACAGTAAATAGCGCTTGTTTGAATTAGCTTGAGCAAAAAATAAAAAGCGCGTAAGTTAAACGCGTTACCTATTTTAATAACAAGAATTAAAATGAAAGCAAAAGAAATAGAACAATTAGAATTATCTAAAACCGAAACTAGAGAAGTCATTACCCCTTATGCATTTAAGGTTGATAACGCTCTGTTAGGCATACCTCTAGCAACACCTCTTAAACGAGCTTTAGCAATAGTAATAGATGTCGCCCTAATATTTGTAGCTGCAAAGCTTAGCGCCACCTTAATTGCGTTTGTTGCTGCTATGGCTTTTTATAAAGGCACTGCGCAGCAATACCTTCCTAAAATGTCGAATGTATGGCGAAGAATATTAAAAATAATGGCAGCGAGTATTTTATTTGTAAGCGCTCTTGCTGTGCTTTCAATTGGCATAGACTACTTAGAAGACGATAACAGTGAAATCGGCTCAGTTATTCAAGGTGTTAAAATAGAAGACGAAATACAGCTTACTGAGTTAGAAAAACACCGTGTAAATGCCTATTTAATTGAAGTAGTAGACGAGAGCTGTGAGCAGTCTTGCCAACAAAATGCGCTTGATAATTTGATAGGACAAGTACCCAAGTTAGCAGAAATGGACGACCTTCAAAGCCCACAACTTGCTAGAGCACTTTTACAATTATTAGTGCTCAGTGAAAATAACGAAATAAAGCCTGCACAGTTAATAGAAGAAAAACCTGCGCAAACAACTACAAACAGTATTTTGCAGTGGGGTAAAGGTATTATTCAAGACTTAGGCTTAGGTTTTGGGTGGGCTGCTGTTTATTTTACGCTATTTTCATTACTTTGGCGTGGCCAAACTCCCGGTAAGAAGGTGTGCAATATACGTGTTGTTGCCTTAAATGGCGAACCACTTGGTTTGCTTGATTGCTTTGGTCGCTACGGTGGTTATGGCGCGGGTTTTGCCACTGGGTTGCTAGGCTTTTTACAAGTGTATTGGGACCCAAACAGGCAAGCCATTCAAGATAAAATATCAGCGACTGTGGTTATTCAAGGTAGCGTAAAGCAAATTGTGAATTTAGAAACAGTAGAAGAAACCGTAAAAGCTAAATAATTAATAGTTATAGGTAATAGGTACGCTAGTGAAGTTTTTAATGTTGACGATTACCACTTTATTTTTTGCAATCAGTGCAAGTGCTTCCGAGTCGGTTGTGTTAGCAAAGAATAACCATATTGAGTCTCGAATTTTAAAAGAGAGGCGATTTTATAGCGTTTACTTACCACCTAGTTATAGCCAAAATACTGATAAAACATACCCTGTAGTTTACTTACTTGATGGTGATAGCACACATTTAAAAGCAGTTGCAGGGCTGGTGGAAGCGTTAAGTACAGAGCGTTTAGAGCAGCAAATACAGCAAGCAATTATTGTAGCTATTCCTAACAGCCAAAACGCAATAAGAGAGCGCGACTTTACCCCAACCAATGTTGACTGGACGTTTAACGGAAAATTATTAGAAAGGTTTGAAAATATCGGCAATGCCGCAAACTACAGTGCATTTTTTGAAAAAGAACTTATTCCACTGATTAATCAAAATTACCGCACATCAACTAAACGGGTATTAATTGGTGAGTCTTTTGGTGGCTTGTTTGCAAGTTACGTACTGTTGACTAATCACACATTATTTACAGATTACTTAATAATTAATGCTACCTACATTTGGGATAATAATTATTTAAACCGTTATTTTAAAAATAACCAACTTGAAAACAAACAGATGTCAGGAGATGTGTATTTTACCTTTGCGAATAACGCAACAGCATTTGGTGATATAGGTAAAACAAATTATCAGTGGGGATTGGCGTTTGCAGATAAATTAAGGAATCACCCAAGTAAAAAATTAACAGTAAAACAGCGTTACTTTGAAAACGAAACACACGGTACCGTTGCTGCACTTAGCTGGTATTATGGATTGAGAAAATTACTTCAACAATCAGTTGTAATTGAGAATCGATAAAAACTATAAATTAAAGTCCAATAACTAGCTAAAGTTTTAGTTAATTATTGGACGATCGAAGACTATTTTACTTTTGTATTTAACAAGACAATAGGAGTTAAAATATGCTTAAGTATTTGCTCATATTTATCGTTATCAGTTAAGTCAGGGGCATGTAGATCTAGGCCAACCTCATGAAAATTATTTTTTTCAACGTCATTATAATATTGTAAGGCGATACTAATTGCAGGCCTGAATTCGACTGAGTCTCTTGACCTTGTCAATACGTGCTGCTCAACACCATTCCAAGTTGCAGTGCCATCTACTATTTTAATTGAATTTTCTTTTGGGTGGATAACCAGCAAATTGCCAATATTTGGATACGTTTGCTTAATGCTGTTAAACGTAAATTGTATAGCTGCTTGCACTCGTTCTGATTCGAGTTTGCCTGATTTTGTGTTAAAAGCACCGCCTTGTTCAATAATAAAGTTATCAAACATGGGTTGAACTTTAGGGTTTAGGTTAGTTAAGTTATATTTTTTTGAAAAGTTAATTACGTTATTATCAAATGCTTCTCTATAGAGTGCTTTGTTACCGGTATTGGCTGTTGGTAACCATATATAGGCTAGGTTACTATGTGTTGCCGGTTTAGCGATTGTAATTCCATTCGCTATCACTTTAGGGTCGCTATTGTATTGAAATAGTTTGCAACCGACTAAATTGAGTAAAACGATGATGACAACCATGTGTTTAATCATTTTTTCGTCTTCCAAGTGTCGATTGTTTTTAATGCGAACTGTAAAGCACTATCCAATTTTGCAGGGTCTTTAAATAATTTATCGGCATCTTTCACAATAATTTCTTCATCACTGTTAAATTGTGCCACTAACTCAATACCTCCAGAGCCCATAGTTAAGAGTGTGTCTTTCTCATCTCTAATTCTGATATACACTCTGCTTCCTGGCACATAACCTTGTTCGTTTTGAAATAACGATACGAATATATCACCCCCATCGGCACCACCTTCAAGGTAAGACTCTTCTTGGCCATACCACTTGGCTACGTGGCCTAATAAAATACTGTTTGTAAAATGTGCGCGTACAGTATCAACACCTGCAAACACAAAAGCATTTACACCGAGGTTTGTTTTTGTAGTGGCAAGCGCTTCTTTCCAGAGTTCATTACGTAGGTTTTCATTTGCTTGTCCTGTAAGCGGGTCGTATAAGTTCTCAGCGTTATCTAATAATTGATTAAATACCGTATAAACTTCGCTGGCGTCTACTACTTTAAAACCACGCGCTTCAAGTGCTTTTTTTATTGGCGCTTTATAATGATTTTTTAATTGTTTTTCAAAATAAGTGAGATCTTCTTCAACATAAAAACCGCCAAATCCAAGTACCTGATAATTTGCTTTTAGTTGTCCCGTATTCATGTAGTTTGGTGAGGATTTACATCCACTTAATATGACAAGGATAATAATGGTAAAAATATATCTCATAAAAACTCCTGAAAATTAAAGTAATTTGATACCAATTTTAGCGAACGATGTAAGGGTAAGTTGCCTATATTCACTTCCACCAACTTGTGAGCGCCAATTGATTGTTGTTTTTTTATTATTCAAACTGCTATCAGTATAAAAAATTAAGTATTTGGCTTCCTCTGGTAGAGTAAATTGAGTTTTGTAATATAGGTTACCAGCTAAATCTAATGTTGTTGGTAAACCATTTTCCCACGCCTCATAAGGTTTAAGGTGTTTTATAATCTGCTTTGATTTATCTAACAGTATTAACTCAGGGTAAACAAGCGTTGCTGTTTGAATAAATGCGCCATTGGCGTAACTAAAAACTTGAGCGAAGCGACTATTATTTGGTTTTTCAATTGCAATGAATGGGCTTTTGGCTTCATTAAAAACTCTAATAGGCTGGTTCTTTAAATCATAAGAGGTCAGCTTGTTTATTTGCTGTGTTGTAAATGCAATATCGCTTAAGTTGGCACAGCAGGCGGGATTACTTTTTAGTCTTGATAGGTCACTTTTAGCTGAATTAGCGCAGCCAAACAATAATATGACTAAGGTTGCTATGCTTATTACTTTTTTCATAAATATTTTAATTATTATTAGTATATTGATAGTAACTAATATGAAATAAGACTAAAACACATAAATTTATAATATGTAACTCAATGTAAATAAAATTAAATATGAATTGTTCACACAAGCTTATTCTCTAATTTGACCCATAAATATTGAGTACTTTTAGTTTTTAAATCGCATTAGAGTCCCACCAATCCCCAATAACGTCACAATTCCCCATACAAACACATTGCCATATTGGCTATACACACTATTACCTTGTATCAATTTTACATCGGCCTTTAATACAGCGGCTTCAAACTGTGGCATGGTTTGTTGTGTATTGCTTAGCGGGTCGTATACGGCGCTTACACCGTTGTTGGTAACACGTACCAGCGGGCGTTGTAACTCAAGGGCACGCATGCGGGCAATTTGCATGTGTTGCAATGGCCCAATTGATTGACCAAACCACGCGTCGTTACTGACAGTAAATAATATATCTGAGTTAGTTTTATAATTGCCACGTACTAAATCGGCAAATACTATTTCGAAGCAAATAGCAGGGAGCAGATTAAAGCCATTGGCGCGCAAGTTATTTTGTATTCTGTCGCCACGCGTAAACGACGACATAGGTAAATCAAACAAAGGCGCGATTGGGCGCAGAATATCTTGAAACGGTACAAATTCTCCAATCGGTAGTAACTGGTGTTTTTGATAGCGATTTTTACCGAGGTATTCATAATGGCCGTGCTCGTCGCCGCGCTCTTTGTTACCCAGCACTATAAGTGTATTAAATATGGTTTTAGTATCGATTTGGTAGTCGACAATGCCCGTTATAAGGGCGGTTTCATTAAATGAGGCTGCGCTATCTAGCCCAGCTAAGTAGCTGTCGGCAAGGGCTTCTATTTCAGGAACCGCTGCTTCTGGCCATACAATTAAGTCAGCATCCCAATGTGGGCGAGTCATGTCTTGGTATTTGCTCATGGTGGTCCAAAACTCGCTAGGCTCAAAGCGGAGGTGCTGCTTTATATTGCCTTGTACTAGTAAAGTCGACATTGACTTACCTGAGTACTCTACGGTGTTTGTTGCACGCGAACCAATGCATAAAACAGTAAATACAGTGAGCGTAACCAGCGGGGTCTTTATGTCTTTTTGTGTTAATCGGTACAGTGCAAAGCCAATGGCAATACATACTAAGGTCAGTCCAAATTCACCAATGTATGGGGCCAGTATATTTAATGGTCCATCGGTTTGGGTATACCCAAAACTTAACCACGGAAATCCGGTAAGGACCACACCCCGTAAATATTCACTAAGAGCAAAAAAGCTAATAAGCAGCAAACCAAAGCTATTTGGGCTGGTGGCAAAACGAGTTGTTAAGTAGAGCGCTAAGGCGGGATAAAGCGCTAAGTAGCCGCACAATAGTGCCATTAACGAAAAAGAGGCTACAAGCGGCATACCGCCAAAGGTAGCTATAGACACGTGTACCCAACTAATACCTGCACCAAACCAGCCTAAACCAAATATAAAACCATATTTAGCGGCACTCTTCGCATGGGCTTTTCCGGTATTGTTTGGATTAATACAAAAAATGACAGCTGCAATACTAATAAATGCAATTGGCCAAATTTCAAAAGGGGAGTAGCTAAAAGTTAAAATAAGGCCCGCAATAAATGCGAGCCATGATTTTATATCTTTTGCTAATAGGGTCAGTCTAGTTAGCAGTTTCTTCACTGTCGGTGTCATCAGCCTTAGGAACGGTGACTTGCAGTTGCAAGATACGACGATTGTCGGCATTGGTTACTTTAAATTGGTAACCATCTATGTCTATTGTTTCACCACGGCTAGGCATATGGCCAAATGCATGTAAAACGGTGCCACCAATAGTGTCGGCTTCTTCTGTGCTATATCCTGTGCTGAAGTGCTCGTTAAAGTCATCTACTGGCGTTAAGGCCTGAACAACATGAACGTGTTTTGCAAGTTGACGAATGTCTTGTTGTTCTTCTTCTTCGTCGTGCTCGTCTTCTATTTCCCCAACAATGGTTTCAAGAATATCTTCAATTGTAACGAGTCCCGATACGCCGCCGTATTCATCAATAACGACAGCCATATGATAGCGTTGCTGACGAAATTCATTAAGCAGAGTGTCAACACGTTTGCTCTCAGGTACGACCATGGCAGGGCGTAAGTAATCGCGTATTGAAGGTAAATGCTCGTCTTTATTTAAGATAAGCGGCAGCAAATCTTTAGCAAGTAAAAAACCTTCCACGTGATCTTTGTCTTCAATCACCACAGGGAAGCGTGAGTGAGTTGAGTCAACCATCATGGGTATTAGCTCTTCAAGCGGGCTGTCGATCTCAAGAGTGACCATTTGTGAGCGCGGGATCATTATGTCTCGCACTTTAAGCTCAGATACACTAAGCACACCTTCAATCATTTCTTTTGTTTCTGGATCGATTACGTCTCGTTCTTGCGCATCGGCAATCACTTCGACCAGCTCTTCTCTATTCTGGGGTTCCCCTTGCAGCATTTGGGTTATTCTACCCAGCCACGTTTTGCCAGAAGAACCCTGGCTAGATTGCGAGTTACCGTCGCTCATTGCGTCTAATTGCTCCGTTAATTTAAATTTCGTCCCGGTATGGGTCTGCTATATTTAGCTCTGCAAGTAATTGCTTTTCTATGCTTTCCATTTGCAAAGCGTCTTCACTCTTTATATGGTCAAATCCAAGTAAATGCAAGCACCCATGAATGACCATGTGGGCAAAGTGGTCATGAAATGACTTCTCTTGCTCCACTGCTTCAGCCAATACAATGGCTGGGCAAATAACTAAGTCACCAACAAGGGGAAGCTCTATTCCTGGTGGCGCTTCAAATTCAAACGACAATACGTTAGTAGGTTTGTTTTTACCCCGGTAGTCGTTATTAAGCTGTTGTGATTGCGCTTCGTCGCTAATTAATATGGTGAGTTCAGACTCATCACGATATTGGCTTAACGCTTTATCAGCCCATAATGCAAATTGGGCCTCACTAGGGAGGTTGTCAAACTCACAGGCTATTTGTAAATCAAGTTCGGTTGTCAAAGTATTACTCTTTAGTAGTAGAGTTAAGTTGAGCAGCTAGCTCGTCTTTTGCTTTTTGCTTTTCAATTCGCTTCAAGCGCTCGCTCTCATCGTTACGCTCGTATGCTTCAACAATGCGCGCAACAACAGGGTGGCGCACTACATCGTGTGCTTTGAAGTAGTTAAAACTAATTTCATCTACGCTATCGAGCACTTCTATAGCATGGCGTAGACCAGAGCGTGTACCGCGCGGTAAATCAACTTGGGTTATATCACCAGTGATCACCGCCTTTGAATTAAACCCTATACGGGTTAAAAACATTTTCATTTGTTCTGCTGTGGTATTTTGACTTTCATCTAAAATAATAAACGCATCGTTTAATGTACGACCACGCATATAAGCAAGGGGTGCAACTTCAATGATATTTTTTTCTATTAGCTTTTCGACTTTTTCAAAACCGAGCATCTCGAATAGCGCATCGTAAAGCGGGCGCAGGTATGGGTCAATTTTTTGGCTTAAGTCACCAGGTAAAAAACCAAGCTTTTCACCAGCTTCTACAGCGGGGCGCGTTAACAAAATACGACGGATTTCTTGTCGCTCAAGGGCATCAACTGCGGCAGCTACTGCTAGGTAGGTTTTACCTGTACCAGCAGGGCCTATACCAAAAGTAATGTCGTGATTTAATATGTTGGCAACGTAAAGGCCTTGGTTGTCGTTTCGCGGCTTAATAACACCACGGCGCGTTTTTATAACCATTTCTTTGCCGTATGCACTGCTTGAAGCATCTTGCTCTAGGGCTTTAGATTCTGTAATTGCCAAGTGAACATTATCAGGTTCTATTTCACCAATAACACCGCGTACAGGTTGAGTATCAACATATAGATTTTTTAAGATTTCGACCGCAGAGGCACTATTGAGTAGTTTTCCCGTTACTTTAAAAAAGTTGTCACGGTGAATAATTTCAACAGCTAGGCGGCGTTCAATTTGTTTGATGTTTTCGTCAAACGGGCCACATAAAGAAGATAGGCGTTTGTTATCGGCAGGTTCTAAATAAATCTCTAATGTTTTTAACTGATTACTCAAAATTGCTTCCTATAGAACGGCGCCAGTATTTACTGGCGCTAGGTATATTGACTAAGGGACGAAAGTAGCTACGCCAATCTCGTTAACAGTCTCTGGTTTTGGCTCACTGCTTGCTGCTTTGGTTAAAATAGCTGATGGAGCGATATCGCGTCGTAAGTTCATTTCTGATTCTGTACGAATTAAGTCACCACGTAAAGAGTTAGGCAGTGCTTCAGTGATACGTACGTCAACGAACTGGCCGATCACCGAATGTGGTCCAACAAAGTTAACAACACGGTTATTTTCGGTTCGACCGCGTAATTCCATTGGATTCTTTTTCGATGGACCTTCAACCAAAATACGCTGTTCTGTATCGAACATTTGGCGGCTAATGTGCTGTGCCATTTGTGTAATACGGTTCTGTAACAGGTATAAGCGTTCTTTTTTCTCTTGCTCAGTTACGTCGTCTGGTAAATCTGCCGCAGGTGTACCAGGGCGTGCGCTGTAAATAAAGCTAAAGCTCATATCAAACCCAATATCGTTGATAAGGTTCATAGTGGCTTCAAAATCAGCTTTACTCTCACCTGGGAAACCGATGATGAAATCTGACGACATGCTTAAGTTAGGGCGAATTTTACGCAGCTTTCTAATTGTTGATTTGTATTCAAGTGCTGTATGGCCGCGTTTCATTAGGTTTAGTATACGGTCAGAGCCACTTTGTACCGGTAAGTGTAAGTGATCTACAAGCTCTGGTACGTCAGCATATGCATCAATAATATCTGGTGTAAATTCTACTGGGTGCGATGTTGTATAACGAATACGGTCAATACCATCAATTGCAGCAATTAATCGAATTAAATCTGAGAAGTAGCAAATGTCGCCATCGTGAGTATCACCACGGTATGCGTTTACATTTTGCCCTAATAGATTTACTTCACGCACGCCTTGCTCTGCAAGTTGTGCCACTTCAAGGAGCACGTCATCAACTGGGCGGCTAACTTCTTCGCCACGAGTATAAGGTACAACACAAAAGGTACAATACTTAGAACACCCTTCCATTATTGATACAAACGCAGAAGGGCCCTCAGCTTTTGGCTCAGGTAGGCGGTCAAACTTTTCAATTTCTGGGAACGAAATATCAACAACAGACGAACCTTTATTACCTTGCACTTGTTTAATCATTTCAGGTAAACGGTGCAGTGTTTGTGGGCCAAAAATAACATCTACAAATGGAGCTCGCTGGCGAATAGAATCACCTTCTTGAGAGGCAACACAACCGCCTACACCAATAATTAGCTCTGGCTTGTCGTCTTTTAACAACTTCCAACGGCCTAATTGGTGAAATACTTTTTCTTGTGCTTTTTCACGAATTGAACAGGTGTTAAGTAAGATTACGTCGGCATCTGTTGCATCTTCAGTTAGCTGGTAGCCATTGGTGGCATCTAAAAGTTCAGCCATTTTCTGAGAGTCGTATTCGTTCATCTGACAACCCCAGGTTTTGATATGCAGCTTTTTGCTCATTGAAATTTAGCCTCGTGTTCAATTCGATAATGGCACAAATATGTGCTTGAAACAGAATTAAGGAGCAAGCTTGCTCACTTAAAGGACGCGTATTTTAGCTGGATACCCGCCCAGATCCAAGTATAGTTTTCATGTTTGTGATCTCAAATCAAACTCAGACGAGTTTAATAGCTTGATAGTTATATACTCTCGCACTATAGCGGCGAGTTACGGTACAATTAAAATAGATTAACGTATTAACAAAATGATGATAAACATGACTCAAAATAATGTGATAGTGGTTGGCGGCGGCATGGTTGGTGCGGCAATGGCAATAAAGTTAGCACAACAGGGAAAGTCAGTGCGCATTATCGAAAAACACCTAATTGATCCGCCTCATGTTTTGAGTAATGACAACGTTGATATAAGAGTATCGGCTATTAATCGTTTTTCTGAAAAGTTACTCGATGGTTTAGGGGCTATGCCCATTTTAAGAAATGGCCGGATTGCACCATACCAACAGTTAGAAGCTTTTGAGCGCGGCGACGATAAATTGTTATTTGATTGCGCCGACATTAATACCACGCATTTGGGCCACTTAATCGAAAACAGTTTAATACAAGCCAGTTTATGGATGCAGTTTGAGCAATACGATATTGAAGTCATCGAGCAAAAACAGATTGTTAGTAAAATTGAACAAAATGCCGATTCGATTACCTTGGTATATGGCGAGCAACGCTATACCGCCGGCTTAGTGGTTGCAGCCGATGGCGGACAATCGCAATTACGAACTAAAGCAAATATTGGTGTAACCGGTTGGCAGTACCAGCAGCAATGTATGGGCGTACTTATTAAGTTGGACGCGCCTCAACAAATAAAGACATGGCAGCAATTTACCCCATCAGGCCCATTGGCTTTTTTACCTATGCAAGCACCTTACGCTAATTTAATTTGGTACGACGATGCCAACACATTAAACACATTTAAAGGATTAGATGGAGCACAATTAAAAAGTCATATTTTGGCTAAGTTCCCTGGCCTTGTAGGCGATTTTGAAGTGCAAAGTCATGCTGTGTTTCCAATTACTCGTCAACATGCTAATAATTATTCTTATGGTCGTTTGGTGTTAGTAGGCGATGCTGCGCACACTATTAACCCATTGGCTGGGCAGGGCGTTAACTTGGGTTTCCAGGACGTGGTCGCCTTAGCCACTCTATTAAATGATGCAACCGACGTCGGATGCGCGTTAAAGCTGCAAGAGTACGAACGCACTCGCCGAAAAGCTAACTTATTAATGATGAGTATGATGGATGCCTGCTATTTTGGTTTTTCAAACCAAATAGCCCCACTAAAATGGGCGCGTAGCCAATTTCTAAAAATGGCTAACAATACTGGGGTGGTAAAAAACTGGGTATTAAAGTACGCAATTAGCGGTGAATTTAGCTAAGAATATGCGTTTACATTTAAGATATGTATTTTACTCATTAAACCAATTTGTAATCATTTGACTATTCAGCTCTTAAAATGAGAGCTTAAAAGTTATTTTAAAGCTCTTAATCCTAATTTTATTTCCCTTTTACGTATATTTGCCATACTCAAGCAATAAGAAGTCTTTAGTTTGAGGGCCTATGGAAAGTTTATTAATTGTAATCTTATTAGGTATTTTGCTTTTAGGTTTTAGCATTCAGCCAATAATAACAATATGCAAAAAGACTAAAAATATGGCATGGAGTTTACTTCTTGCTTTAGTTGTCTTATTTATTTTTGGGTATTGTTGGATATTACATTATTTTGCAAATAACACTTTAGATAACTTGGTCTTAATTAGTATCTCACTCATTTTATTAGGAGGGGGTATTTTTGTATTTCTAATAATGCGCCTCAGCTTAAAAAGTATTTTAGAAATAGAAAAGTCTGAAAATCATCAACGATTCCTAGCAGAGCATGACAGCTTAACAAGCCTCCCTAATCGCAAGT
>NZ_BADX01000053.1:0-3492 GCF_000241365.1 Pseudoalteromonas sp. BSi20480
ATGGGCCATTGGCCCATTTTTTATGCCTATAGACTACCTTCAAGCTTTTTCTTTTGAGCTAGCTCAAAGTATTTTACATCGTTTTAGGGCTTTAACTGTTGAATTGTTATTAACACTACTTTTTCCTTCAATATTAACCACTTAATTAATAGGGGTAGTACTAAACCTAAAAGTTATAGAGGAAGTTGTGTTTAATAAATTTACGAAGCTATGCATTAAATGTGAGTATTTAATTAGCAACGGAGTGAAGTAAATAATGTACTTCACTTAAAAAGAGGGGATTACGCGCTATGGCATTTTTTGTATTTTTTTGCGCTGCCACAAGGGCAATCATCATTCCTGCCAACTTTTATATCAGCGACCGGAAATATAATACCATCGAGATATCGCCACTGGTGTTGCTCTTTTATAAATTGAGAGCGCTCATGTAACACACAATATAGGTTTTGATAAAAATAGGTAGCTTTAAACTCAACGACCCCTTTATTTTCATCGCTGTTTGTTTCAATAACAGATAAGCTTACAAATCGACAACTGGTCGCAAATTCTTTAATTTCATTTACAGGGTTTTCAGCTTGCTTTTCACTTGCATATGTTTGGTATACGTATTTAGAATTTTTTTGTACGTAAGCTGTATACCTAGAGCGCATTAACTGCTCGGGTGTTTCTGCTTGTTTATCACCTAATAGCAGTGGTTCACAGCAATCTTCGTAATTTTTTTGGTTTCCACAAAAGCAAGTGTTGTTATTTAAATAATTCATAATTGTTACATAAGATTTAAAACATCATTTTAGCAAGCTTGCTGTATGTAAGGTATATCAAGTACGTCAGAATTTTTAGTAAAACAGTATAACTTTGTTTTTGTGTTACTTAAGTTAAGCGATAAGTTGCTCAATAACTGATTGTTTAACATATCAGTCCATGTAATGACCGCTGCAAAGTTACCATTATGCAGTGCGCTACGCAGTACATATTCTAAATTTACTAAATGTTTTTGCCTAATGACTAATAGTTTACTTGTGTCTATTGAACATGAATCAAGCAAAGCTTTACTAGGAACATGATCTGGTGCGATTAATAAAGTCCAAGCATTTAAACTATTATACTGGTGTAGCACCTTTAACAGCTCAAACGTTGCCGATATATCATCTTCAATTTGAATCACGTTAACACAATCAGATAGTTCGTCTTGTTGATAGCTTTTTACTGTTCTTACGGTTATTGGCTGTAACATATCATCTCGCTCACTGGGTTTATATACAGTACACGTATACAGTAGTTTATACAGTGTTATGGCGCAAGTGTTTTTTTGCTATTTTTTTATACAAATTTATATTCTATTTTTAAGGATATGTATTTTAATATTTATATTGTTGATATTTATCGCTTTTATTTAAATTGGAATGTTAGTGGGTGAGTGTTTTTTATACAGGTTGAAAAGGTTTGCTTACGTTTTTTATAAATTTAAATTATAGCTCTGTACTGTATACAGTACTTTTACGAGCTAAGTTTCGGGCTTTTACTAAGGGGCAGGGGGGATTAAATGGGCATATTGTAATTGATGAATTTGTTCATATAAACTGGCTGCATAACATTGGGCATCCTTAAAACGCTTTGTTTCTATATATTTTCTTAAATCAGCAAGCGCAACTGTAGCTGGCTCATGACCCTGGCTACTCGATAAGCTAAGCCAAGCAACTCCATGAAATACACTTTGTGGAACACCTTGGCCTTTTACAAAAAACAAGCCTAAATAAAATTGCCCTCGGTGATCACCAGACATTGCCGATAAACGCATCCACTTTGCAGCTAAAGCAGGCTGGTTATTTTTTAAATAATATAGCGCCTTATTCAGCGTACTTTGTTGAGAGCTATCATTTTCAGGTGACGAATTAGTATCGCCTGGTTGTGTCACAAAAGACAAAATGTTGTCTAATTGTTGTTCTAAATCATAACCTGTTGGTGTGGTTTTTATCATATGCTGTCATTCGGTATAGTTAACTACTTCAATAGTTTAGTATATCGCAAGGTAAAATGTCCTGAAAAATATACTTTTTATGATAAAATCTCGCTACTTTTTATTGTTGTAAGTTCATTATGTTAGAAGCTTTATTTAAAATTAACGAAAATGGGTCCACGGTTCGACGAGAATGCATCGCCGGAATGACTACTTTTATCACAATGGTTTACATTGTATTCGTGAACCCTGCGATGTTAGCAGAAGCGGGAATGGATCAAGGTGCTGCTTTTGTTGCTACTTGTATTGCTGCTGCAATAGGTTGTTTTATTATGGGGTTATGGGCCAATTACCCATTAGCTTTAGCACCTGGCATGGGGTTAAACGCCTTCTTTACGTATGGCGTTGTATTAGGTATGGGATACACCTGGGAAGCTGCGTTGGGCGCAGTATTTATGTCGGGTTGTATATTTTTATTATTAAGTTTATTTAAGGTTAGAGAATGGATAATAAATGCCATTCCATTAGTTTTAAAACGGGCTATTGCGACAGGCATTGGCGCATTTTTAGCCTTAATAGCACTTAAAAATGCAGGCATTATTGTGGCAAGCCCCGCTACATTTGTGCAGTTGGGTGACATAACATCTGCGGGACCGTTACTGGCTATATTTAGCTTTTTTATTATTGCGGCATTGTTATATCGTGATTTTAAAAGTGGAGTGTTGATCAGTATTTTATTGGTTACTGCTATCTCACTTGGTTTAGGTTTAGTTGAATACCAAGGAATTATTGCTGCACCGCCTTCAATTTTACCTACTTTTATGCAGTGGGATTTTGCTGCTGCTTTAGAACTTTCAATGCTTAGTGTTATTTTTGCATTTTTGTTTGTCGATTTGTTTGACACGTCAGGTACTCTTGTAGCTGTAACGCAAAAGGCTGGTCTTGCAGATGAAAAAGGAAACATGCCACGCTTAGGACGTGCACTCAGTGCCGATAGCTCAGCTACCATTGCAGGTGCAATGTTAGGTACCTCAACAACCACATCTTATATAGAGTCAGTTGCGGGTGTATCTGTTGGTGGGCGTACAGGTTTAACTGCAGTGGTAGTTGGTTGCTGCTTTTTGCTAATGATGTTCTTTGCACCGTTAGCTAATATGGTACCAGCTTATGCAACAGCGGGCGCAATTTTATATGTTGCTGTACTCATGCTACAAAACTTAAAATTTGTGGACTGGGACGATATGACAGATGCTATTCCAGTAGCCGTTGTGCTTTTAATGACGCCGCTTACGTTTTCAATTGCGCATGGAATTGCGCTTGGTTTTATTTCATATACGGCGGTTAAGTTGCTTTGTGGTAAACGCAGTGAAATAACAATTAGTGTATGGATATTAACCGTGTTATTTATTGTTAAATTCGCGTTTTTATCATAAATAACAAAGTTTTGTTTTGATATATAACTACCAGCGACGTTATGTGATTTATCCCTGTTGGGGAAGCTAAACTCTCGGTTATAAAATTTAATGCTAAAAAAA
>NZ_BADX01000052.1:0-8508 GCF_000241365.1 Pseudoalteromonas sp. BSi20480
TCGTCGTATTCTTTTTAAAGCGTTTTGCTGTGCTATATACCGTTTAAATTTATCGACCTTCATTGGCCGGCCGTATTTCCAACCTTGCCCATAATGTACACCCGCGCTTTTTAACATAGCTTCTTGCTCAGTTGTTTCTATTCCTTCAGCTACACAGGTGTAATTAAACTTACGCACTAACTCCATTATATTAGGGATCATAGACGCCTTTAAACCTTGCGTGGCTATATCTTGTACAAAAGTTCGGTCTATTTTTAACTGGTGGAAACTTAAATTTTGTAAATTTCTTAAATTAGAATAGCCAGTACCAAAATCATCCAGCGACAAATTAAATCCAGAATCAACCAGCGTTCTAAAATGAGCATGTGCAATGCTAGTATCGAGGTACTCGTCCTCGGTTATTTCTAGGCAAATAATAAAGCGTGAATTAATAAGTGCAGGTTCTTGTGTCAACAGCGATACATTTCCAAGCTCTACATCACAAGGAAATATATTAATAGACACCTTAAAACCCGTTGGTAAATCGTCCAACTCTGTAAGCTCTTTAAGTACTTTCGCTACCATTGCTTGAGTAAACGACCACGTTAAATTATTTTTTCGTATCACCGGAATAAACTCATCGGGGTAAAGTGGCCCGTATTTGTCTTCAAAGCGAGCTAGCACCTCACAACCAATTACTTTACCTGTGTGCAAACAAATAATAGGTTGGTAAGTCCAATAAAATGAGCCCTTTGTTAAGCCTTTACGCACTCTATTATTAGTAGAGCGACGAGCGGCAATTTGATAATCCACTATTAGCGCGCTCGACACACCCGTTAGGCAGGTTAATATAAGAGAAATAATCAGCAAAAATTGATTGTCAGCGAAAAACTCACTCCATGGCGTTCTAACCGCAACGCAATATCCTGTATTTTTATCGCTGCACATAAGTGCGGTTTCAAACGGTATTTGTTTGTGGCTTGCAAGCTCTTTACTCAAGCCGCTTTTACCTGCCAAATGAAATGAATCAGAACCCGTTTTATACGTTATTTCCCAGTACGGTGCTGCAATGTTACTGCGACTAATGGCTGCAGTATCCATAATTAAATTATAGTTACCCTGCCTAACTATCACGACTTGCATTATTCGTTCTTCAAAAAGTAAAATTTTTAACTTAGGCTCAAACCGAACTCTGATGTTATTGTCGTTTTTACTTTCAAGATTGTGACGAATATAGTCGGGGGTTCTATCGTTTATTGGGGTTTTTAGTACACCCGAACCTGTGGTACAAACAAGCTGGTTATTTTTTAAAAAGCCGATATCTACAACATACTTGGCATCAAAAAGTGCACGCCGCATTTCAAGTAAGTTTTCGTCGCTACACTCAGAGAAGTTTAATGCATTTAAAGGAAAAAGAATTTGGCGTCGCTCGCTTACAGCAGCGTCTATGTGGTTAACAATTTGCTTTGCATCTTTTTGTATTGCGGCCGCTAATTTGTGCCCAGCAAAATACAATAAAACGAGGCTACCCACTACAAAAACCAAAACACCGGTTAATACTGCAATTAATGACTTTTGTTGGTATTTTTTCATTATGTCCTTATTGCCTATAAAGCATTCACTATCAGTGTGTTCTCCATCATTGCATAATCAGCCTTAAATGCAAATAAGCTCACAATATTCATAGTAAATAGCGTACTTATAATTTAAGCTTTAGCGTTCATTACGCATCAACTTCATTTATTAAATTACACACTAAAGCCGCTATTTTTGCATGGCTATTGGCTTCTATATGTACCCCATCAATGGGTGAAACAGAAACGATTTTTTGTAAATCATAAAAGTTGGCATTTTTAATACACGCTACATTTTCAAACTCTTTACTCAAAGCTAGGTTTTTACTCGGTGCGCCTTCGTAAACATGTTTATATTGCCCTACACATCTAACATAGGGTGGGCTCAATATTATGAGCTTAGGTTGTTTATAACCCTCGTAAAACCCTTCAATACCGCCTATTAAATTTGCTAAGCCATTCCCTATTTGCTCAGGCGTTAATTTAAAGCGCTTTTTTAAATCGTTAGTACCAAGGGCTATCACTATAGCAGTCAAAGAGTGCGCTTCTAAAAGCGGTTTTAAATAACTTACCCCCGATAAGTCCCCATTAAATGGTGGATTATTCATAAGCGTACGATTAGGCTGCCCTGCTTCTATAATAGCAAATTGGTCACCTAGCCTTTCTGCTAATACCGACGGCCACCTTACTTTTTCCTCAAAACGCTTTCCCGTTGCGGGGTTTAACCCCCACGTATTTGAGTCACCAAAACATAAAATAGATTTTTCATTAAAATGGATTCAAAGTGTAACCTTGCTGCTGAAGTTGAGCATGCGCGGTCATAGCAGATAAAGACATGGTAACGCCTTGTATAAGCTGTTTAGGCGTTACTTTAAAGTGCGTAGCCGACTGCCCGCACACAAATACCTGCGTGTTATTTGCCAATAATTGATTTATTAAGCTCGCGTTTTTATTATCAACGTTAAAACGTTTTTTATATTCATCGTTCGCTAGCACATCTACACTTGCACCACCATGTACAACTAATGCTAACTTAATGTTCTCTGGTTTAATGCCATGTGCAACATGCATATTTATAAAGCGGGCAAGTGAGTTCATCGCATTATTTTGCTCGCCTTTTTTAGCGCCATCGGCCACATCAAACGCTATTTTAATTGAGTCGAATCATTAATCGCTGCATGCTCTGGTACTTTATAGTAATGACCAAAACCGTTAATAAGTTGCTCATTAGCGAAAGATAATGGGCTTAACAACAAAAGTAATAGTAAATATTTCATAAACAATCCTTTGGCTTTTTTTAGTGTATAAATAAAGTACCAGATGCTTTGTACAAAAGGCAGTTATTCACGATAAAGTGTGCGAACTTTTATGGTGATGCGTTAAAAAACGCATGCCTAAATAACTAAATGTGTTTTTAAACATCGCAACAAAAGCATCTGGTGCCTCACTCGACGACGCATTAGACAACAACGAAAAATCTTTATTGCGCAGTAAACGCAACTTTGGTTTTAAATGTTCGTCATCCATGTAATCGGTAATTCTGTCTATGAATGTTTTCATTTGTGTTGTGGTGCTATACCAATACACTGGCGAAGCAAATACCCAATGGTCGTAATTTAAAAGTGATTCAAAAAGCGAGAAAAATTCATCATCAGTATATTTTTTACTGTAACTGTAAGGCGGTATTTTAAATTCATCTAAACACACAACATGCAGCTCATTTTGCTCAGCAAAACTTTTAACATGTGCTGCTGTATTACCATTTTTTCGTGCCGATGAATAAATAATAACGGTGTTACGACTAAGTTTTTGTTGCA
The DNA here is from genome assembly GCF_000241365.1 of Pseudoalteromonas sp. BSi20480. Classification (NCBI taxonomy): domain Bacteria; kingdom Pseudomonadati; phylum Pseudomonadota; class Gammaproteobacteria; order Alteromonadales; family Pseudoalteromonadaceae; genus Pseudoalteromonas; species Pseudoalteromonas sp. BSi20480. The sequence continues at coordinate 3,371 of NZ_BADX01000052.1, forward strand.
TTTTTCCAGCTCCTTTTTTAATGTTGAAGGGAGCTTAAAACCTCAAGTTATATTGAGGTCAATACATGGAATAAAATTAATGTCTGCTGAGCAAAAAAAGCTGATCGACGCCACTTTAACAGTAGGTTACGTAGCAAAAAGAAGTGGTGTAAAAGTGTCTACATTACACTTTTACGAAACTAAACATTTAATAAAAAGCTGGCGAAACAGCGGCAATCAACGCCGCTACAAACCCAACGTACTTCGCCGAGTGGCCGTTATAAAAGCAGCACAAGCCATGGGCATTTCGCTAGACGATATAAAACAAACACTTGCCTCACTCCCCGATAACCGCACGCCCACTAAAAAAGATTGGTCTGCGCTTTCAAAACGCTGGCAAGCTCAATTAGATGAACGCATAGCGTATATGCAACGCATACGCGACCGCGTAGATGGATGTATTGGCTGTGGGTGTTTATCACTTAAAAGCTGCCCTATTTATAATAAAGACGATCATTTAGGGAGTGAGCAAAGTGGAGCAGTATTGTTAAAAAGTAAATTATAATAAATTTGAAAGTTAAATTGAATTTATTTTTAATTAAGTGAGGTTAAAAAAGGAATAATTAATATATAAAATCTTAATATCTTTATTATTGCAATAATGATTATATAGTATAAAAAAGCCTTTCTAAAATTCATTTAGAAAGGCCAAAGCAATTATTTTTTACTTGTTAACTCTTTAACAATTGCATTCATTTCTAAAGGCATTTGAGCCAATATAGCGTCATGATCATTTGCTAAAACAAGATCTTTTTCAATAAAAGACACTACTTCTAAATCTTTAACGTTAATTACGCCACCAAAAGCCGTTACGCGTCTTACGCCAGGTACTGGAATACCGCCAGTGCTGTCTACATGCAAAACAATTACATTTTCAAAAGAAAAGTCTTTGTCATCAATAACACCCGAGCTTTTAAGTGCTTTAGTTAACTTTTCCATAGAATACTGTAAGTCAGTAGCAATTCTTTCACCGTAGTAATTTATTTTATAGTCACCTTTATTTGCACCACGGCGAATACTTTCACCTAAAGTCCAAGAAAGGTTGCCTACAATACTGTATAGCTGCTGAGCAGAAATAACTGAAGCGCCATATTGACCAGCAACACCCGCAGTAATAGCTAAACCAACTTCACTGCTGTTACCTGGCACGCCATGTAATGAAACCGGAAAAATCAAAGCTGGGTTATTAGTAGATAAATTGATTGGTTGTTCGTATTTGTCATTAACTTTTAAATCAGTTGTCATACAACCTGTTAATATCAAAGTACTAGAAAGAGTTAGTGTAGTTAAAACTTTTTTTAATAAAGTATTCATTTTCATCCTTTTAATGTTTATTTTTTATCCCGCGCAGAATTATACAAACCATTTTAAAAAAAACAACATTAATATAACAAAAATATTTATTGATAATAAAACAATAAAAACACTCTTATAAGTAAAAATACAACAGCATTAACTATACCAATAAACAGAATAATAAAACTTAACATTCCAAATTAAAAACTGTATTAAATCGACATTTTAAATATTTTACATATGATGACTAAAAATTTGTAATTATAGTTACCCCTAGTGACAACATGATTTTATTAACATTTAAAAAGGCTCATTAAATTAAAAACCAATAAAATTAAAACTTAACCTTTAACTTTGAATATGAAAGAATTAGTAAGGCAATCTTGTTTTATGTCAAACAACAAAGGTTCAACGTATAGCTAAACCAATATACTCAAAAGACAACTGAACCAGATGGTAGTAAATGCCTTTAATTATTGATTTCCTGCCTACTTCGGCGGTTTATCACATGTTACATTTAGCCTACTTCCATAGTTATTGATAGCCCTTTTTAAGCTGATAATAACGGTATACAAAGTTGAACTTTCAATAATTCAAAAGGAACTTGAACGTGGCCATTATAGGAATTGATTTAGGCACAACTAATAGCGCATGTTGCGTTTGGAAAGGCACAGAGTTAATACAAATTCCCAACCGTTTAAATAAATTTTTGACTCCTTCAGTCGTCACTATTGACGATGAAAACAATATCATCGTTGGTTCCACCGCCAAACAGAGGTTGATCAGTCACCCGCTCAATACAGTTGCAGTTTTCAAACGCATTATGGGCACAGAGCATGCGATAGAAATTGGTAGCCATGCGTTTACTGCCCCCGAGCTATCTTCTTTTGTTTTGCGCTCACTTATCGAAGACGCAGAAGCTTTTTTAAGCGAAAAAGTGACAGAGGCAATAATTAGTGTTCCTGCTTACTTTAACGAAAACCAACGATACGCAACTAAATTGGCAGGTGAGCTGGCAGGGATTAACGTAAGAAGGCTAATAAACGAACCAACAGCAGCAGCTATGGCTTATAGTTTAAATGATCGCCAACAAGGTACCTTTATGATTTTAGATATGGGTGGCGGAACATTCGATGTCTCAATATTAGAGTACTTTGAGGGCGTTATGGAAGTTCATGCTAGTGCCGGAGATAATTACCTAGGTGGTGAAGACTTCGTTTATGCCATGTTTGAACAGCTATGTTTAGATAATAACTTTGATAAACAACAGTTTTCTCGCCAAGAACGACAACAAATATTTATGAAGTTAGAAATCATAAAGTGTAATATTGACAATGACTTAGTTCGTAAATTACAACTATCGTATCAAAACAAAACATATAAACTTACAATAGAGCAACATTGGTTTTATCGTGTAATAACTCCTCTGTTAATCAGGGCGCAACACCCTATTAATCAAGCCCTACGCGACGCCAACTTACACCCTAATGACATTGATGACGTAATTTTAGTTGGAGGGGCCACCAAGCTTAAAGCCCTGCGGTCTATGGTGAGTAAACTTTTTGGGCGTTTACCTTCTTGCAATGTAAATCCCGAGCTAGTCGTATCAATAGGCGCTGGTGTTCAAGCTGGACTGGTAGAAAAAAACACAGCCTTGGATGACATTGTTTTAACCGATGTATGTCCCTTTACCCTGGGCACTGAGATACTTGATGATTTTGATAACCCAGGCCAAATGCTTCCAATTATTGAACGCAACTCTATTGTACCTATTAGTGTTGAACGAGATTTATACACATCCAAAGACTATCAAACGACAATGCGAGTTAACATATATCAAGGCGAACACAGACAAGTACATAGAAATATTTGTTTAGGTGAATTAAAAATAAGCGTGCCCAAAGACAAAGTAGGAAAACAACCTGTTACAGTTCGTTACAGCTACGATATGAGCGGACTGCTAGAGGTCGACGTTAAAGTAAAAAGTACCGGAAAGACTTACAGCAAAGTAATTAATAACGCCCCAGGCGCATTAACTGATGAGCAAATCAGTCGTGCTAAAGCAACGCTAAGTCAGCTAAAGTTTCACCCTAGAGACAGCGAAAAAAATCGGTCATTAGTAGCAAGAGCCGAACGTATTTACAGTTGCTCTCTTGGTTCTAAAAGAGAAGACGTGGGTCAACTAATCTCTCGTTTTGAACATATACTAGATAACCAAAACCCAAGAGAGATACAACAAGCTCAGGTAGTTTTTAGTGAAGCTTTAGACTCGTTTGATAGCGAACGTTGGTTCTAATGATTGACTGGGAATTACTGCAAATAGAACCAACAAGTGATATTGGTTTAATTAAAAAAGCTTATGCTGCTCGTGTCAAAGTTATTCGCCCTGACGAAAAGGCTACGGAGTTTTCTGCACTTCACAATGCATACAAAAGCGCTATTAAGCACGCAAAGAATGCTATGGTTCAGGAAATAGAAACTTCTGAAGACCAAATGTTTTTCTCAAAACAAGATGAGCAAGCTCATTTATCTGGTGAGAAAACACCATTTTTTAATAAAAACGAATACCTTGCAGATCAGCAAGGCGCGGGTAAATCATATACTAATTGCCATCAGCATCATGAAGTATTTATTGAGAACTCATTTCACAATCTAATTAACAAAAACGAACAAAATATTTTAGAAGAAACACCAACTCCTGACTTGTCAGATAACCAGCAAATTACAATTGAAAACCTAGATGACATATTACAAATATGTGACGATATACTATCTGAAGACGATGAACATGTTCAATTTCAGCGCTGGAATCAATTCAGCCAGAAACAAACACTACTCAATAAAAAAACTCACTTCAAAGTAAGCTTATATTTGATTAATGCATTTTACTCTTTAATTAAGGCGGTCGGTGATGGCAAACCCCATGCAAAATACTCAACTGTAGGGCTGGGAACTCAATCAATAATATTATTAAACAACACATTTTTATGGCAAGAAGAACAAGAAACACTAAAAGAGTATGTAAATTCAAACGCATTAGACTCAATCTTGGAATACATTGATAATGAAACGCCTAACCATAAACCTCTATCAGCGGTACAAGGTGGTATCAGTGCCCTTAATCGATACTCTAAAGACGAAATCGCAATGTACGAAACAGCCAAATCAAGCTTTTTTACTTTAAAAGCGTTGTTTATGATGTGGTGTTTTGTCCTGTTAGTTACTTTCTGTGCTTCATTGTTTACAACATTAAACGGTCTGCTATTTCGCCCCTCAAACTTTCAGAACTTTATGCTCGTATTAAGCCAGTTCATTGTATGTTTTAAGCTCTATCAAAATAGTAAATTAGCGTTTAATTGTGTTTGGCTTATTGCAGTTATCGCCTTGCTGTTATTTCCTTTTGGTACCATATGGGGAATATTCGCAATTCGTAAACTTAGAAAAGCACGGCATTATTTTAAATTTGCTAACAACCCACCGATAACTAAATGACAACAAGCGCTTTATTTATATCGATGAATCGCCCCGAGTTCATCGGAGACCAGTTTGTTTAAGTCAGGCCACTTTACCTGACTCGTTTAAATTATCATAGTAGTCTGTTTCATATTGAGCTGGTGAAATATACCCAATTGAAGATAATAAGCGTTGATTATTAAACCAATTGACCCACTCTAACGTTGCGTATTCAACAGCATCAACATTCTTCCACGGGCCATTTCTGCGAATAATCTCTGTTTTAAATAATCCATTTATTGTTTCAGCCAATGCATTGTCATAAGAGTCACCCACACTGCCTACAGACT